>DAOVKO010000124.1 GCA_030631725.1 Actinomycetes bacterium
ATCAGCCACGCCGACCACGGCCGACTCGGCTACACTCTCATGGTCAACCAGGGCGCTTTCCACTTCCATGGTGCCGATACGATGCCCGGCTACGCTAAGCACATCATCCACCCGCCCCAGCACCCAGATATTGCCGTCTTGGTCACGCTTGGCCCCGTCGGAAGTGAAGTATATGCCGTCCCATCTGCTCCAGTATTGCTCGACGTAACGCTCCATATCTCCATATATGCCCCGAAGCATCGCCGGCCAAGGGGACTTGATAACCAGGTAGCCCCCCCCGACGCCGACGCTCTTGCCCGACTCGTCCACCACGTCCGCCTCGATTCCAGGAAAGGCCTTCGTTGCCGATCCCGGCGTCGTCTCGGTCAAGCCCGGCAAGGGCGTGACCAGAATCATCCCCGTCTCCGTCTGCCACCAGGTATCAACGATGGGACAGTTTTCCCGGCCGATATTCTGGTGGTACCACATCCAGGCCTCCGGGTTGATAGGCTCTCCCACTGTTCCCAACAGTCGCAGCGTGGACAGGTCGCGCTTCTTGGGCCATTGATCGCCCCACTTCATAAAGGCCCGAATGGCTGTCGGTGCGGTATAGAAAATAGTCACCCCGTATTTTTCCACCAGTTGCCAGAACCTGTCGCGTTCGGGCCAATCCGGAGCCCCTTCGTACATTACTTGCGTGGCCCCGTTGGCCAGGGGACCGTAGACAATATAGCTGTGGCCGGTCACCCAGCCGATATCAGCCGTGCACCAGAAAACGTCGTGCGGCTTGAGATCAAAAACCCACTTTGTGGTCGCATATACGCCGGTCAGGTAGCCCCCGGTGGTATGGACGATGCCCTTGGGTTTGCCCGTCGTTCCCGAGGTGTAAAGAATGTACAGAATATCCTCGGCGTCCATGGACTCCGGCTCGCAGTAACCGTCAGCATCCTGCATCAGCCTATGCCACCAGTGGTCCCGGCCTTCCTTGAACCGCAGGGGGAAATCCCCTCGCTTGACGATGACCACATTTTCGATACAGGGAGTCTCGCGCAGGGCATAATCCGCATCGTGCTTGAGCGGAATCAACGTGCCCCGCCGAAATCCCCCGTCGGCGGTAATCAAAAGCTTAGTCTGGGCGTCGTTGATCCGATCCTTTAGTGCTTCAGCGCTGAAGCCCCCAAAAACCACTGAGTGAATCGCCCCGATACGGGCACAGGCCAGCAGGGCTATGACCAACTCGGGTATCATCGGCATATAGACTGCTACCCGATCACCCTTGCCCACTCCCAGTGAGCGCAGGACATTGCCGAACTTGTTGACCTCCCGATACAGGTCCCAATAGGTCAACGTTCTCTGCTCGCCGGGTTCGCCTTCCCAGATGATGGCTGCTTTGTTTCGCAGCCCATTGTGTATGTGCCGATCCACGCAGTTGACGCAGGCGTTGAGTTGCCCGCCGACAAACCACTTCGCATGAGGCGCCTGCCAGTCCAGCACCTTGTCCCACTTGCGGTCCCATTGCAATTCCTCGGCGAAGTTGCTCCAGAAGCGCTCGGGGTCCTTGGCCGCCCGCTCGTAAACCGCCGGGTCCTGGACGTTGGCCTGTTTAGTAAAGTCTGCTGAGGGCTTGAACTTGCGCTTTTCTTCCAGCAATACCGACAGCGCAGCAGTTTCCTTCGGTCCCTTCTTACCCATGGTTCGGCCTCCTAAATGAATTGACTTTGGCCCTCTCGGCCCAGACGCTTTGTGGCGCTCGTTGGATGTGTTCGCTTGGGCTTCTCAGCGGGCAGCCCAGCTGGGCTGACTCTGGCCGCTCACTTGCTGAACATTATTGTCACATATCTTCTCGAGGCAGACAAGCTTCTTTAAACCTGCCGCCAGCCAATCGGATTAATCGAATTTATCGTAGAAAATCTCTGCGTTACTCAGGCCTTTCTCGTGCAGAATAGCAGTTACCGCCTCGATCATCAAGGGTGGGCCGCACAGAAAAGCCTGGCGTTTGGTGCCCGGTTCCAGGTATTTATCCACAGCTAAGTGAATAAAACCCTTCTCCCCGTCCCATTCTTGGCCGCGCTTCATATCCGAAAGGGCATAGTACAGATGGAAGTTGGGGTGTTTGGCTTGCAGTTCTCTAAACTCGTCCAGGTAGAAGATATCGTCCGTGCCTCTGCAGCCGAAGAAAAACCAGCAAACTCTCTGCGGCCAACGATGGTAGAGTGAATAGACTATGCTCTTCATCGGAGCCATGCCCACTCCGCCGCCCACACAGATCAGCTCGCTCTCGGGGTCCTCGCTCAGCCGCCATTCGCCGAAGGGCCCGGTGAAGGTTACCGGATCGCCGACCTTCAGCTTGTGTAAATAGGTGCTGGCAATACCCCCGGGAATCAGGCGAACGTTTAGCTCCACCGAGTCGCTGACATTTATCGGCGAGCTTATCGAATAGGCTCTGAAAACCTCGCCATCCGGACCGGGCGCCAGGACCTGGGCGTATTGGCCTGAACGAAAAGTGATCTGGTTCGGCTCAAGCAAGCTAAAGCACACCTCCTTAATGTCATAAGTCAGATCACGGCTTGAGCTGACCTCGGATTTGTAGAGCTTGACATTGAGCAATTCCTCTGGGATGTGCAGTTCGAGCTCTTCTTTGACCTTCACCTGGCATGCCAGGCGGAGATTGGAGCGGATTTCCCGCCGGCTCAGATAGGGCCTTTCCGTGGGCAGCACTTGACCTCCCCCGGACAGGATGGCCAGCTTACAATAGCCGCAGGTGCCCTTGCCCCCGCAGGCTGAGGGAATAAAAATCTCGTTCTCGCTCAAAGCGCTCAGCAACGTGCCCCCGCCGTCTATCTCGAAGATGCGTTCGCCGGAGTTGATCGAGACCTCGCAGATGCCGTAATCAGCCAGGTACTTCTCCGCCAGCAGCAGAAAAATCGTCAGCAGCGTCACCACCGCCGTAAATACACCAAGCGAATGCAGATAAATCATATTGGGTAGATTCCTACTGAATCTTGGCCATACCGGTAAAGCCCATAAATGCCAGGGCCATCAGACCGGTAATAATCATGGTAATTGCCAAACCCGCCAACGGCTTGGGCACGGATGAAAATCGCAGTCGCTGCTGAATCCCAGCTATCAAACAGATCGCCAGAGCCCAGCCCAGCCCAGCGCCCAGGCCCCAGGCCGCCGACTGCCAGAACGAATACTCGCGAATAATCATAAACAGCGAAGCGCCCAGAATGGCGCAGTTGACCGTAATCAAAGGCAAAAAGATGCCAAGATGGTAGTACAGACTTGGACTGAAACGCTCGACTACCATCTCCACCAGTTGGACGAAACCCGCAATCACGGCAATAAAGATGATGAACTGCAGATGCTCAAGCCCCATGGGCAGCAGCAGTTGGTGATAGATGAGATAGTTGATGATGGTGGTGCAAACCGTAACGAAAGTAACCGCTGCTCCCAGACCGAATGCCGTGTCCAACTGTTTCCCGCAGGCCAGGAAGCTGCACAGGCCTAGAAAGTTGCTCAGCAGGATGTTATTGGTCAACACCGCTGCCAAGAGTATCACCAGAGGATGTATTTCGCTCATGATCCTGCCCCGCTTTGTGAGGAGTCATCCTCTTGAGGTTTGATAGCTCGAATCAGCCAAATCAAAAGCCCCAAAGCGATAAAAGCTCCCGGCGGATAAATGAAGAAATGATTGGGCACATACCAGTTGCCCGAGAGCACCTCGTAGCCCAGCAGCTTGCCCGTGCCAATCAACTCTCGGGAAGCCCCGATGATGGCCAGGATCACCGCATAGCCCAGGCCGTTGGCAATCCCGTCGACTACGCTCAGTGAAGCCTTGTTGTGCAGGGCATAAGCCTCGGCCCGGCCCATGACGATGCAGTTGGTGATAATCAAACCCACGTAGGGTCCGAGCTGCTTGGACATTTCCCAGTAATAGCCCTTGAGGAACTGATCGAAAACAATCACGAAGGTGGCAATGATAGCCACCTCCACGATCATCCGAATCCGCCGCGGTATCAGATGGCGCAGGATCGAGACCGCCAGGTTGCTCATGGCGATCACAAAAATCAAGGCCACGCCCATCACCAGGGAATTCTCCAGTCGGGTGGTTACCGCCAAGGCCGAGCAAATCCCCAGTATCTGGCAGAAGATGGGATTGTTCGCCCACAGCCCTGCCAGGAAGGTTGATTTAGCGGTCGGCCCGCCGATGGGTACTGGTGCCTGAGCCATGATTGCTACTCGGCCTCCTTGCTTTTAAATTTCTCCGCCGCTGCAGTGATTAAAGCCTGGACCTTATCCGAGGTCATCGTAGCTCCACTGATAGCGTCCACCTCATAATCCCCCTTAGCCCTACCTGGGCGAACCAGCTTCAAAGCCGGCTGGCCCCGGGTGTCAAAGAGTTTCTTATTTACAAATCTGTCGGTGAAATCTTTGCCGGCAATCTCGCCGCCCAGACCCGGCGTCTCTTCCTGCTTGTAGAAAGACACCGCTGTAATGGTTGTCCCATCTCGAGCCAAACCGATCAGCCCTTCGATGGGTCCCCACAGACCGGGTCCTTGGGCAGGTATGGCTATGAGCCGGCCATAGAGGTAATAGTCGGGATTGGCGGGATCGTCGCCGACGATAGTGACTTTTTCCTCGAAGGTTTTGATGATCTCCTGATTAGCGGCACCTTCGGCCACGGCAATATTAAAAATCTCCAGCACATTGCGATAGCGCTCAGCCTTTTCATTAGCTTCGCGTCTGGGTGTAATCCACTCGGCCACAGCCGTGAGCACTAAAGAGCAGACCACGCCCATCACAATAGCAAAAATCACCGTGAACAAATTAGATTTCAAGGCGGTACCTCCGGAACCTAAAGCGGAAAACCACCTCGTCAAACAATGGGCCGAAAATATTGCCCAGCAAAATAGCGAACATCACGCCCTCAGTGTAAACCGTTAGACTGCGAATCAGCAGGGTAACGCAGCCAATGAATATCCCATAAGCCCACTTAGCCGGATTGGTAATCGGCGAGGTAACCGGATCGGTAGCCATGAAAAACGCCCCGAACAACAGCCCACCGGCCAATACATTAAATCCCACCGGAGCAAACACCTCCGGGCTCAGGGCTCGCATAATAACGTTTAGCACTACGAACGAACCAATAATCCCCACCACCGTTCGCCAGTTGGCAATCCGCATCAGAAGCAGAAATACACCACCGATCAGAATAGCCGCTGCGCAGGTCTCCCCGATACATCCGGAAACATTGCCCCAGAACATATTGGCTATCGGCTCATATACCTGTTGTTTAGCCTGAACCAACGGCGTAGCTATGGTCACCGCATCGGGCGAAGTCAGATAACCACCCAGGTTTCCCCAAAGCCGGGCCCCCGGCTTGATCCAGGCCGAGGTCATGGGCTTGGCATAGCCCACGGCGATAATAGCCCTGCCCACCAGGGCTGGATTGAAGATGTTGTGCCCGGTTCCTCCGAACACTTCCTTGCCCAGTAACACGCCCAGAGCCATCCCCACAGCCACTATCCACAAGGGAATCCCCGGCGGCAGTGTCAGCGGAAAGATCAAACCGGTAACCAGAAATCCTTCGTTAATGGTCTCCTTGCGGATTATGCCAAAGAGCACTTCCACCGCCCCGCCGGCCGCGTAGCTGACCACGATCACCGGCAGAATCCGCCAGCCAAAAAAGTACAGCCCCGCCAGAGTCGCCGGCAGCAACCCAATAATCACCATCGACATGTAACGCTTTATATCCAGACTGTCCCGGGCAAACGGGGCACACTTAGTAGTCTCGTCGCTGGAAAAACAAAAGGCGTCAAAAGCATCGAAAAGCGGTTTGAAAAACGCAAATCGACCATCCGCCTCAAAGGCCGGACGAACCTTATCCAGAATCCGCAGGAGAAACTTCACGCCTTCACCTCCTGCGTTTCACTATCAACAATATCAGCAACAAGCTCCTCATGAATCTGCTCGATGCCCTTGGATATCGTCCTGGCCAACTCGATCTTCGACGGACACACATAAGAGCACAGCCCGCACTCGACGCATATCTGGGCTCCCGCCGCCTGGGCCTCTTCCAGCAAATCTTTCTCCAGAAATCGCCAGATCAGGTGGGGCATAATATCTACCGGGCAGACGTCTTCGCAGTATCCGCAGGCTATGCAGGCCCGCCGCTCGCCCCGCAGCGAAGTGCTCGTCGGCACAGCTTTTTTTGGTCGCAACCAGGATCCATACGCCGCCGTATACGAAGGCCTATTCACACCCGCACGCGCGAAGCTCAGCAACTCACGCTCGGTTCCTTCGGCTAAAACCGTAACGCCGTCATCGAGATGCCCGACTGACGCCTTCGCCGGGTCAATCTCCTCGCCGGCCAACATGCCTCCACGCAGTACGCGCAGTCCCTCGAAGTTTTCCAGCTCTGTACACAGCCGCGACAAACCAGTGCCGATAG
>DAOVKO010000079.1 GCA_030631725.1 Actinomycetes bacterium
AGTGAATAGTAGGTGATGTCCTGCGGCTTCGACAGCGCCGGCTGAGAAATTCCCCCCAGTATAACTAGCCCTACGGCTAACAACGCAAAGGGACGGGTATTTATCATCAGACTTCTCCGAACGAATTGGGCGCAATAGAGAGGGCGGAGGCAGCCCTCTCCACCCAAGAATATTAATATTCTACCACAAAGGGGATGATTGTTCAAGCATATTCTGGGTTGTTAGAGTGCCTAAGAGCAATATTTTTTGCCGGGATCAGGCCGGACATCTGCGCCCCAGCAGGGCCAAAGCACCCGCGAGCAGTTGGCCCAGGCCCTGCTGAAATACGAGACGCTGGACGTTACCGACGTCGAGCGAATCTTCAAGGGCGAATCCCTCGAAAAACCCACCGTCGCTGATTTGATTGAGAAGGAAAGTGAAAAACAGGCTTGAGGCCTGAGAGTTGAGTATTTAGCCCCCGGTCTTACCGGAGTTTCTGTATTTCAGGAGGGGGAAAAATCGGCCCACCTTCTTTTGGTATTGCCGATACTCATCACCCAGGCGGTTTTGCAGTTCCGGCTCTTCCAAGGCTGTTATGTACCAGACAATCAGGATTATGAATAACGGGGTGAAAATACAGACAAGGCTCAACGATCCCAGGACGAACCCCAGACCGAACAGGGCTATGAACGCCCCGGTGACCATTGGGTTTCGCACGTAGGCATAAGGCCCGCTGGTTACCAGCCTGGGCGGGGGATTCAGTAGTACCGGTGTTCCACGGGCCTTTAAAAAGTGCAACACCGACCAGAGGCACCAGAACACACCGGCTCCCAGCACCAGCCAGCCAACGATCATACCTGCCGGCCCGCCGAAGAATCGGGGCCAACCCAGGATTTTATCCACCATCAGAGCCAGGAAGATAAACAGCCCTACCACACCAAAGCACAAGCTCCCCCCGACCAGGCTAACCAGAGCCCTCGTTGGTTTGTTAGCCCGCATGGTTCTTTGAACCAGCTTGATGTGTTTTTCCCTCAGATTCAACGCCACTTCTCCTGGTAGAGCTTAGCTAATTGCAGTTTATCATCCGATCTGGCAATTGGCAACAGCCGGTTGGGCAGATTTGAATGCGTTGATTCCTGCTTTCGCAGAAATGACGAAAAAAGCAGGAATGACGAGGCAAGTAGGGATAACAGAGCCCGATTGCTTTTGCCGCGCAAAGCTGGTAGTTTGGGGACGAAGAGCAAGTCGAGAATCAACTAAAGAGGACAGATATTGGAAGCATCAGCGAGCAAGGGGCACAGACACAAGTGGTGGTGGGCGGCTAAGATTCTCCTGGCCGTGCTGCTCTGCTGGCTGGTGCTGCGCAAGACACAGCTGAGCGAATTAGTCTCTCTGGCCAAAGAGGCCTACGCGAGCGGTTCGGTCTGGCTGGGTGTGGCCCTGATTCCGCTGGCCGTGGTCCTGGCGGCCTGGCGTTGGCAGAAACTGCTAAAGACGGGGGAGATTAATTTGCCATATACGAAGGCCCTGCTGCTGACGGCGGTGGGGAACTTTTTCAATCATGCCTTGCCCAGCCTGATCGGCGGAGACGTGGTCAAGGCATATTACGTTATGCGCTGGCAGCCGCAGCACAAGAGCCAAACGGTAATTTCCTTGATAGCTGACCGGATGGCGGGGCTGGGCGGCCTGGCGATAATATGCCTGGCGGCTATCGCTCTGGGCTGGGGAGGTCCAGTTGCGGCAGAGATCAGATGGCCGATGTTCCTGGTGGTTGGCCTGCTGGCCTTGGCAGCCGTGGTGCTGTTCGTGCCGGGGCTGGCGCGTGGGCTGCGTCTGAGCTGGCTGATTGAAAGGCTGCCCTTCCAGAAACTGCTGGGAAAACTTCGCCAGGCGGTACGGCTGTACTCGGATCAGCCGGGAGCGTTGGTCCAGGCCCTGGCCGTCAGTGTGCTAATTCACTGGATATTGCTGAGCTGTGTCTATCTTGGCGGTCGAGCCTTGGCCCCTGAGGCCGCCTACCATAGCTACTTGGTGCTGATTCCGGCGATCTGGATGATCTCCTCCGTGCCGATTACCCCCGGCGCGGTGGCCTGGATGGAATGGTGGTATCAAATGTTTTTTGCCCGGGTGGGAGTCTCAGCCACAGCCGCGTTGAGCCTGAGTTTGTTTAATCGCTTTCTCTGGCTGTTGTGGGCTGTGCCGGGACTGATTATTTATATCAAAGGGCCGGGCCTGCCTGCGGCCGAGCAGTACAGCATCGAACAGGTGGAAGAGATGCTCGAAGAACAAGCCCAAGGGTCCACAGATGAGCGGAACCGTAGATAGCTGCCGGAGAGGGCTGGGCGAGCTGGGCAAAGCCGTGGGTGATACGCTGCTGCCGCGAAGCTGCCAGGGGTGCGGGGGGATTTTGGAAACGAATGAGCGTGGGCTCTGCGTGCTCTGCTGGCGCGGTCTACAGGAGGCGATCGGCGACGGGGGGTATTGTCCGCGGTGCGGGTCGTCGGTGGGGGCGTTTACACAAGCCAACGGCGGGTGCAACAGGTGCAGGGATTTTGGGCCGAGGTACGAGCGATTGGCGAGGGTGGGATTGTATCGGGGTCCGCTGGCGGAGATGATTCGCAAGTTGAAGTTTCGGCGGGGGACAGATTCGGCACGGCTGCTGGGCGAGCTGCTGCTGGGGGCGGTGGAGGGGGTGCAATGGCAGATGAAGTTCGACCAAGTGAGCTGGGTTCCTCTGCATTGGTGGCGGCAGTGGTGTCGAGGGTATAATCAGGCGGAACTGCTGGGGCGTCGGCTGGGGGATTTGAGCGGCTGGCGAACTGGCCGGCTGCTCAGGCGGGTGCGGTGGACGGCACCGCAGACACATCTGAGCAGGCACGACAGGCGGGAGAACGTTCGCGGGGCATTTGCTCTGAGGCGAGGGGTAGATGTGACAGATAAGAAAATCCTGCTGGTAGATGACGTGCTGACGACGGGGGCAACGGCCAGTGAGGCAGCCGGTGTGCTGCGAAAGGCTGGGGCGAGGGTGGCAGTAGCTGTGGTGGCAGTGGCGGGAGCGTAAGGGATGGGTTTTTTAGTGGCTCGCAGGAGCAGGGGTGGATATAATCATGTGCGTGGCCTGCGGCAGGAATGGGCGCAGGAGAAACTGGCCCAGGGCAGTTAACATGTAGGAGCAAAGCTCATGGCCGAAGAAGGCAAACTGATGGTTCAGGCGATTCAGGGGATAACCGTGGTGATTTTTGAGGACGAGTCGATTCTGGATCCGCTGCAGGTGCATGATATCGGGCAAAAGCTGCATCGGCTTGTAGAAGACGAAGATCGGCAGCGGATGATCCTGGATTTCCACAAGGTGAAAATACTTTCCAGCCAGATGTTGGGTGTACTGATCGGAATGCTCAAGCGTATCCACAGCAGCAAAGGGCGAATCGTAATCTGCGGGATGAAAGCGGAACTTTACAAAGTTTTCAAGATAACAAACCTGGACAAGCTTTTCAGTTTCTACGACAGCGAAGGCCAGGCCCTGCGTTCGTTCGAGAGCGCAGCCTTGTGAAGGATCAGGGCAGCAGGCGGTCAAAGCCCCCAGGGCCAAAGCTGCAGAAGGTATGGGCGAAGAAACAAACAATAAGAGCAATGCGGTGATCTGCCGTCGGATAGGCAAGACGGTGGTGGTAAGCTTCAGGGAGAAACTCATCTACGACGTGAGCGAGGTGGAGGCGGTGGAGGAGAAGATCCGTTCGCTGCTGGCCGATGAGCCCCAGAACCTGGTGATCAACTTTGCCGGAGTGGACTTTATGGTTACGCGGGTGATCAATATTCTGCTGGTGGCCCTGAAGCAAATCCGTACGCGGGGCGGAGAAGTGTATCTGGCCCGGATGAATGCCAATATTCGCCGGGTCTTCGACATTATGAGGCTCAACGTGGTTTTCAAGATTTTCGAGAGCGAAGAAGAGGCCCTGGACGCTCTGGCAGACCAGCATTAAATACAGAACGTGCCAGACAGGTGTGGACCTCATGGGAATAGATGACAAACTTGTCCAAGAGATAATCCAGCGGGTGCTTACTGTGGCCCGACCGGAGAGGATCATTCTTTTCGGCTCGGCTGCCAGCGGACAGATGACCCCGGACAGCGACATCGACTTGCTCATCATCGAGGCAAGCCCAGGCGACCAGCGCAAGGAGAGTGTGCGAATCCATGACGCCCTCCGCGGGTTGGGACAGCCGTTCGATATCATCGTAATTTCATCGGAATGGTTCGAGCAGAGTAAAGACGTCATCGGTGGCATCGCCTATCCGGCGAACAAGTACGGGAAGGTCATCTATGCGGCCGCCTGAGCAGGTCAAGGCCGAAATCGTCCGTCAGTGGATTAGCAAGGCCCAAACGGACCTTGCTGCTGCAGAAGTACTGATTCTCAGAGACCCACCACTGCCATATCCTGCCTGTTTCCATGCCCAACAGGCCGCTGAGAAATACCTGAAGGCTTTCTTGACCTGGCAGCAGGTGGAGTTTCCCAGAACGCACGCTTTGGGTGAGTTGCTCGATTTGGTAAGCCAAGCGGACAAGGACTTGGCCGCCAGCCTGAGCGGGGTAACGGGTCTCAATCCCTACGGGGTCGAAGTTCGGTATCCCGGCGATATTCCTGAGCCAAACCGCCAACAGGCAGAAGAGGCCCTGGAATTAGCTCAATCCGTGCGAAAGGCAGTGCTAAGCGCTTTGCCGTCGATTGGCAAACCACCTTCACAGTAATATCCGATTCTCTGTTGAACAGCCCTGTTTGGATTGGCAAGCCTCTTTAAACCGCAGCCCAATCCGACGTTTTCGAACTGGCTGGGTACCGATTCCACTTAATTCGTGCGATCGGCTAGCCTGAACCTGACAATCGATATCGGTGTTGTTCTGCCTGGCCCGATACGATGCTTCTATGAATATGAGCGCTTGATTCGCGCGGGCGCATTAATTAATCTGAAGCGGTATAATCGGGTGCTACGACCAGCAGGTCATAGCCGTCGTAGCCGGTGATTTTCGTCCTAACAATCTGTCCAACTGCAAGTGGTCGACGGCTTCGGACACGGCAAATACCGTCCACCTCCGGTGCTTGAGCATAATAGCGGCCTTCGAAGCGACGGGGACTTATTTGGCGGTCAATTAGAACGTCGATTTTTTCACCTAGCAAGGCGGTGTTGCGCTGAGCGACAATCTCCTGCTGGAGTTGCATCAGGGCCTGGAGCCTTTGCTGCTTGACATGCTCGGGCGCCTGGTGGGGAAAATCGGCGGCGGGAGTACCGGGTTCGGGTGAGAACGTAAAAGCCCCGAGGGCGTGGAAGCGTAGGCGACGGACAAAATCCAGCAGTTCGTCGAATTGGGCCTCGGTTTCACCCGGGAATCCAACAATGATGGTGGTTCGCAGGGCCAAATCGGGCATGGCCTTGAACAGCCGGTCAATGAGTTTTTCGCTGCGGGCTCGGCTAAAACGCCTGCCCATGCGGCGAAGGATAGGGTCAGAAATGTGCTGGAGGGGCAGGTCCAGGTAATGGACGAAATGGGGCAAGTCAGCCATGGCCTTGATGGTGTCGTTGGTGAGGCTGGAAGGATAGGCATAGAGGATGCGGAGCCAGCCTAGGCCGGGGAGCTTGTCGAGCTTGGCCAGCAAGGCGGCTAATCCTGTATCGGCGGGCAGATCGCGGCCGTAACTGCTGGTGTCCTGTCCGATGATGTTCAGCTCAACTGAGCCATCGGCGAGTAGTTCCTTGGCCTCGGAGAGGATGGTCCTGGGGCTCTTGGAGCGGAAAGGCCCGCGAATGGCTGGGATGGTGCAAAAGCTGCAGTGCTGGCTGCATCCTTCGGAGATCCGCAAGTAAGCGTATGAACCGGGGGTGATGCGCACGCGGGGAGTATCGCGGCTGGGCGTTTTGTTTTTTGTGCTCAGGAGGACTTTCGGGCTGGATTCAGTCTCAGCAGCGACGGCCCGGAGCAGATCGCGGCGGTTGTTGACACCGACCAGAGCGTCGATGCCTGGCAGATCGTCGAGGAGCCTGCGGCCAAGTCTACTGGGCAGGCAGCCGGTGACCACTACGCGGCGGCAGGGCCCGGTCTGCTTGCGGGACAAAGCCTCGCGGATGACTTCATAGGATTCGCGGCAGGCGTCGGCTAGAAATCCGCAGGTATTGATAACAATGACTTCAGCCTGGTCCTGCTCCGCGCCGACGGTGTAGCCCGCCTCGCCCAGCATCGCCAACATCCGCTCGGAATCGACAAGGTTTTTGGCGCATCCGAGGGAAACAAAGGCTACCGATAACGGTTCTATTGCTGTTTTACGAGCCATCAACGTCCTCACACTTGAGCTGGATAAATAAATCTTTGCTTATTATTTACTCGCCTGCTTGACAGCGGCCCCTGGCCAATTAGAATGCCCTCAACTGCTTATGGCTAGAACAGTTCTTAGTCTAACCTATAGGCGATTGGCAGTATAGTCTTTCCAAGGAAATCAGGTCATGGAAGCAATCCTCAACGTGCTGGGCGGCCTGGGCTTCTTTATGTATGGGATGCACCTGATGTCCGGCGCCTTGCGGAAGGTGGCTAGCCATCAACTGCGCCGAATACTGGGGGCTCTGACCAAGACACGTGTAAAGGGTCTGCTGATGGGGGCCCTGGTTACTGCGGTGGTGCAGTCCAGTAGCTTTACGACGGTAATGACGGTGGGGTTGGTCAACGCGGCCTTGTTGACGCTCAAACAGGGTATCTGCGTGATTCTGGGGGCAAACATCGGCACGACGGTAACAGCGTGGATCGTGGGGGCAGTGGGGGCGGCAGAACACTTCAAGATCACCAACTATGCCCTTCCGGCGGTGGCGATAGGTTTTTTTCTGGCATGTGTAGTCAAGAGGCAAAACATCAAGAACTGGGGGTCGGTGCTGCTGGGCTTTGGAATGCTCTTCGTAGGGATCTGGTTTATGAAAGAGGCCTTTGCGGTCAGCGGGGGCGACACGAGTTCCTGGGCCCATGAGTTTTTCGAGAACTTTAGCCGACAACCGCTGCTGGGGATTCTGGCGGGGGCTGTTTTGACCATGCTGCTTCAAAGCAGCAGTGTGACCATTATGATTGTTCAGGTGCTGGCCTTGAACAACCTGATCAGCTTTGAGGCGGCCCTAACGATTGTGCTGGGGGATAATATAGGCACGACCATCACTGCCCAGATTGCAGCCTTGCAAAGCACTACAGCCGGCAAACGGGTAGCCTGGGCTCACACGCTGTTTAATGTTACCGGGACGCTTCTGCTTTTGCCGTTTTTGTACATCGGCAGGCCCGACTGCCTGTGGGGGCAACTGGTTTCAGCAGTATCGCCATCACAGAGCGTGGGTGTGAAAATCGCCATGGCTCACTTTCTGTTCAACACTATCAATGCGGTGGTGATTTTTTTGCCGGCGGTTTCGCTGCTGGAGCGGGCCAGCATATTTCTGGTGCGTGGGCGGGAAGGCGAACTGGAACTGGGCGCGGCCAGCTTGGAACGACACCTGCTGGCCACGCCGGTGGTGGCCCTGGACCAGGTGCGACGGGAAATTGTGCGGATGCTGGCTATTGCCCGCTCGGCGTTGGCTGATGCGGCGGCGGGATTCTTTGAGAGTAAGGAGCTCCGAAGATTGGCCGATGCCCAGGCCAAAGAAGACGTTGTGGACAACCTGCAGGCGGAGATTACTCAGTATCTGATCGAACTTTCCGAGCAGGGGCTGAGCCCCGAAGAAGCCGAGCAACTGCCGGTGTTCATGCACACGGTGAACGACGTAGAGCGGGTGAGCGACCATGCGGTTAATATTGTTGAGTTGGCCCGGAGGAAAGACGAACAGAAGATCAGTCTGTCGGAATATGCTCAAGGCGAGCTGCGAGAAATGCTCGAGCGAGTTGAGCAGATGCTGGCGGAGGTATCGCAGGGACTGGCAGAAAAGGATCGCAAGGCTGCGGCCAGGGCCCTGGAGATAGAAGATTATTTGAACCGCAGGCAAGTAGAGCTACAAAAAAACCATGTCAATCGGCTCAATCAGGGGGTTTGTAAGCTGCAGGCAGGCTTGCTGTTTCTTGATTTTGTGGACAACATAGAGGAGATGGGGGATAAGCTGGCGAACATTGCCGAGGCGGTGATATCGGGGCTGCGGTGGGAGACATCCGCCCCGTCGTCGCATCAGCCGGCGCAAAGCAGCGGAGGCTCTCAGGAAAGCTAGGAGAATATCAGGGCATGGGCTCGGAGCAGCTCGGCAACGCTCCAGGCCTGAGCGATACATCCGCGGGGTGTGTGGGGTGGCTCAGCGTCAAAGATTTCGGAGATGAAATCTACACCGGCTTTGTCCAGGTGGTCGAAGAGGGGCTGGATCATCTGCTTGGCCTGCTGCCTGGCCCGGAGGGAGAAGTGGTTGACCTTCAGGTGGGCCTCGACGAAGGGTCCAATCAGCCAGGCCCAGACGGTGCCCTGATGATAGGCGCTGTCCCGGCTGAAGGGGTCGCCATCACAGGAGCAGCGGTATTGGTAGTTTTCGCGGTCCAGACTGCGCAGGCCGAACGGGGTCAACAGATGCCGGCGGACCACCTCGACGACGGATTTCTGCTGCCCAGCAGCCAGAGGCGAGCAGGGCAAGGAGACGGCGAAGATCTGATTGGGCCTAAGATCGGCATTTGGCTGGCCGTCGGCGATGAAATCATAAAGGCATTGACCATGGGGGTTCCAGAATTCCGTTCGCAGGGCATGGGCGGCTTTATCGGCCAAGGCTGAATATCGTCCGGCGCGGTCCGGATCGTCACCGGCGAAGCGGTCGGCCATTCGCCGCAGGACGCTATGCCAAAGAGCGTTGACTTCCACGGCGGCGCCGGGACGAGGGGTGAAGCACTGCCCGTTGCACTGAGTATCCATCCAGGTAAGCTGGGTATTCTGGTCGCCGCAGACAATTAAGCCGCGTTTGTCGGCGTGAATTCCAAAGCGAGTTCCCGCTTCGTAGGCGTCGAGTATTTTGCAGACGGCCGGTGCCAGCAGCTTCTGCCAGGTGTCAGCGTCATTGGTGGCCTGGAGGTATAAATCGGCAGCGTGGACAAACCACAGGGAAGCATCGACGCTGTTGTAGGCTGGTTTGGAGTCGTAGTCATCGAAGCAATTGGGGATCATCC
>DAOVKO010000044.1 GCA_030631725.1 Actinomycetes bacterium
GAGCCGGTTCGGCTTCGACGCCCGCCTAAAGGAGATGCCAGACTTCCGGCTGCTGGAGCCGTTGGGTTATCTGGATTTTCTCAAGTTGATGGCTGAGTCCAGATTGGTGCTCACCGATTCAGGCGGAATGCAGGACGAGACCACTATTCTGGGTGTCCCCTGCATGACGCTTAGGGAAAATACCGAACGGCCCATAACCGTCGAGCAAGGCACAAATCGCCTCGTGCACCTCAGAACCGAAGACATTCTCAAGCATTACCGGCAAATCATAGACACTGCTGACAAAAGTTCACACTCTTGCCCCGAAATCTGGGATGGCAAAGCCGCCCAGCGCATCGCTCAGATCATCGCGACGAAAAGCTCTTAGTTTATCTATCTGGATGTGACACGAAGTGTTAGTTTGCCGCTAGTTGGAAGAGCTATGGCACGACTAATTCCGGTTATTCAGGGGATGCGAAGAGCCATCCGCCGCGCACTGCGGTCGGTCAAGGCAGTGATGCTTTCCGGCATCGTCTGTCTTGCGGGGCGAAGCTATGTGTGGCGCAGGTTCTGCCACTTCGCCCGGATATTCGGCGCCGTTCAAGTCCTTCGAACCTTGGGAGCACATGTTGGGGACCGCTGCCGCATCGCATGGGATATCCGTATTCAAAATGCGCCCAAGGGTAATTGTGAGAGGCTTCGAATTGGAGATCATGTTTACATCGGTCCCCAGTGTCTCTTTGACTTGGCTGCAGCAGTCCATGTGGGCGATGACGTTACCCTATCGGCTCGTGTGGCAATTGTCACGCACGCTGATGTAGGTGATCGCCCGCTCCAAGAGGTTTTTGCACGTCGTGAGGGCGCCGTCGTGGTTTCCCGGGGCGCATGGATAGGTGTCAATGCCACGATTCTCCACGGCGTTACAGTGGGTGCGTGTTCAGTTGTTGGTGCGATGTCTCTGGTGAGACGGGACGTGCCGGAGGGGGGTGTGGTGGCGGGAGTTCCCGCGCGTTTCCTGAAATGGGTGAAGAACGTTGAGCAGTCCCGTGATAAGGGCGAAGCTGGCGCTTCGGGGAAAGAATCGTCATGAAGTGGTCAAAGATGGCCTCGGTCTTCTGGGATTCTCTGGCAAGGGAGCGAGTGGACTATCCCAGCGCCATGACCATACCATCCGATGTCCGAGCTGTCTTCTCTCGCTGGCGTCGGGGGGAGCCGCTTCTTGACGGGCCGTACATCCAGCAGTTCGAGACGGAACTGTGCCGCTACCATGCTGCTCGCCAGGCGATTACATTTGGTGCCGGACGCATGGCTTTGTATGCGATTCTCAAAGCCTTGAAGTGCCAACCCGGCGATGAAGTTATCCTTCCCGGCTACACCTGCATTGTGACGGCAAACGCCATTCGCTTTGCCGGTCTGAAACCAGTCTATGTCGATGTGTCGGCGGAAGACTTTAATCTTGTCCCTGACTTGGTCGAGAAGGCCATTACGTCGCGTACGTGCGCCGTCGTGGCCCAGCATACGTTCGGCATCCCCTGTGATTTGGATGCTCTCAGCGATATCTGCTGCCGCCATGGCCTGTCTCTCATTGAAGACGGGGCTCATGCCATTGGTGCTCGTTGGAAGGGCCAGCTTGTGGGAACATTGGGTCGGGTGGCCTTCTTCTCGACCCAACTGACAAAGATGATCTCGACCGAACGTGGCGGCTACGTTATCACGAACGATGTAGAACTCGGTGCAAGAGTGCGTGCCATTCAGGCAGCTGCCGCCTTTCGAGATGTTCACCAGGAACGTGCCAGCCTTCTCCGATGGCTCTGTACGACTGTGTTTTGCAGTAGTCCTTCTTGGTCAGGAAAGTACGCGTTGTTCCGGCTGATAGCAACGCGACTTCGTCTGCCAGTGATCTCAGCAATCCTGGAGTACGATCGTCAGGAATATACCAATGCAATAGCTGGGATTCAGACCCCGCCATATCCCTGTCGTCTGCCGAACCTACTGGCCTATGCAGGGATGTGCCAACTCCTGCGCCTGGATGAGGAAGTCGCACGCCGACAGAGAGTTGCCCATTGGCTCGAACAGAGGTTGCCGGCACAGGGAGCAGCTGTGGCCAAGTACGACAGCGCCCGTTCGACGCCAAGTTGGGTGCGCTTTCCGCTGCTTGTGGACGATCGCCAGGCCTGGGCCCAGTCGTTACGTCGTGCGGGCTTGGCGCCGGGCTATTGGCTCAACGATCCGATTCATCCGGCCGGGTCGAATTGGGAGAAGGCCCAGTATTCACGGGGAAGCTGTCTGGTGGCTGAGGAGATCGCAAGCCGCGTCCTGAACCTGCCGATCGATCGGCGGGTTACACTTATGCATCTGAACAAGTGGTTAGAAGCCATTTCATGACCTGTCAAACTGACATTATCAGTACCAAGGGCCTCGTTTTTCGAGCTTATGAAATGAGTTCTAGCGACTTTTGAGGATTTGTCTGCTGATGAGAAGAATAACTATCACCACGATACCGTGCAACATCTGTGGAGGAACGCTGGGAAGGGTGCTCATAAATTGCAGTAACTACGATATTGTTACATGCAATCAGTGCGGTTTGGTTTTCGTAGATTCGCAATTCGACGATGAACAATTACAGAAATTCTACACACAGGACTACTACACCGGTAAGTGGGAGAAAGTCTACAAGGACTACATTAGCGAGCAGGAGCAGCGCATCAAAGCCTTCAGGGCTCGGCTCATGGAATTGCGGAAATACTCAGACTCTGGTAGGCTACTGGAGGTAGGATGCGCAGCAGGTTTTTTCCTCAAAGTGGCAAGCGACTCCTTTGAGGTCCAAGGTATTGAACTTTCAGAGTTTTCTTCAGAATACGGCCGGAAGACGCTTCATCAGCAAATACATACCGGATCAGTGTTCTCAGCTGATCTCCAACCAAACGATTTTGACGTTGTTGTTATGTGGGACGTGATAGAACACCTAGCAGACCCACGTGCGACTCTGATGGAAATCAGAAGGACGCTTAAGCGTGGGGGAATCCTAGGGCTTTCCACAGGGAATATAGGCTCGTTCCGTGCTCGCTGGAATTTGGGGAGCTGGAAATTGCTGGCTCCGCCGTGGCACCTTTATTACTATTCGAAAAAGACTTTGTGCTACCTGTTGCGGGAGCTTCGGTATGAGGTTCTGCATCTTAGAACCAATGGGCTTTACACCTATTCAAAAAACAGAGTCTGCAATAATTCCCTGTTTCGCCGCCTTGTCCGTTTAGTTCGGCAAGGCGATATAATGACAGTATATTGCCGGAAAGAAACGAACGGAGAGTCCCCAAATGTCCAGCTGTGATGTAACATCAGATTCCATGCTATCTGGATCCCCTGTGAAAATAATTGCATCGCTTTCGGCATTTCGTGCACATTGTTTGAAAGGAAAGCAGGAATGGGAGTAATTCGAAGTCTTTCCAATCGGTGCCCGCTATGCTGAAGAAGAATGTGGCCATCACATTCGCGGGGCAGTTGGCTTCGTTCTTGTTGGCACTGGGAGTGGCCGTGGTGCTGGTGCGTGCCCTGGGCACGGCCGGCCGGGGTTTGCTGGCACTAGCGATCCTGATTCCTATGATCGTCGCGACCTTCGCCCGACTGGGGCAAGAGAGTGTCAACAGCACGTTTGCCGGGCTCTACCGCGAGCACCGAACCAGTTTATTCGTTCAGACGCTGCTGTTCACCGTTTTCGGTGCCCTGCTATGTGTGCTAGTCGTATGCGCCTTCTTCTTCTGGCTGCCGATTCCCCGCGGGAACTTCTCCCAACTAAGCGATCGTGTCATTTGGGCTGGAGTCTTGCTCGGCCCCTCGATGATCTTCGGGATGCTCATGATTTCTTTGGTTCGCGGCGTGGGCAAGATTGGCGCTGCCGCGGCGTTGCAGGTGTTTCAGGGGTTTGCCAGGCTTGGATTTTGTCTGCTCCTCGTCGTCGGGCTCAATTATGGACTGGAGGCTGCCGTTTGGGCTCTGGCCGCCGGGCCGGTTTTGGCGGGGGTCCTGGCAATATGGGTGATTCGTAACGACATCAGCATCCGGGGGCTGAAGTTTGAATACTGGTTGTTCAAGAAGAGCCTCCGGTTTGGATTTGCCGTAGGCCTGGCAACCTTCGCTGGGTTCCTGGTCTATAGAATCGACCGGGGGATACTTGCTTATTTCGTCAATGAAAACGAACTCGGACTTTACGTCGTGGCCGTGGGGCTGGCGGAGCGGCTCAGGCTTCTGCCGAATTCGGTCAGCTTGGCATTTCTTCCCCATCTTGCCAATGATCTGGATGCCCATCAGAAACAGGTTCCGACAGTGTTTCGATGTACGATGGTCATATCTGTGGCCTCGATGGCGATCGTAGGCATACTTGGCCCCCCGGCGCTCGTCTTGTTGTTCGGCATGGATTGTATAGGTTCCATCTGGCCGTTCCTTATTCTCTTGCCCGGTGTAGCTGCGCTGGGAGGGGCTTCGGTGCTCTCCAGCGACCTACTGGCGCGCGAAAAGCCACGTTATAGTACAATCGTCGGTTGGAGTATGTTAGGGCTGTGTGTGGCGCTGAACCTTATCTTGATTCCTATCATGGGAATCGCCGGAGCAGCAGCAACGAGCAGCATCACCTACCTCACAGCACTGGCAATGGTTCTGTTGTTTTACCGGCGTGAATCGGGTGTGAGCTTGAGCCAGATGCGTCCCAGATGGTCGGATGTAGCTCTTGTGCTCAGGTTGACGCTCAACATGATGCGGAGCCTGCTGGCTAGAGGCAGGCAACCGGCGCTGTCTGACTCCGGCCAAGGCGACGGCCCCAAGAAGTCGGAGCCGGATCGATGACAAACTCCATGCCTCAAGAATGCCAAGCCCCTTCCCGGCGTCCGCGCGTGGCTGTAATGGGCATGTCGCACTGGCTGGGCACGGCCGGAGAGCTCCTTCGCCGCGCGGGACTTGACTACGAAACCGCAGAACTATCCGGCTCGAAGCAGAAGTTATCCTGGGCGATTCGTGGCCGCTGGCACCGGTTCGATGCGATCTACCACATTTGGGGCTTCTCCTGGTCCCTGGGCCTGATGAGCCCACTGATAAAGCGTCCGATTGTATGGCATTGGTGCGGCAGTGACGTGCAGGCCTTTCAGCAGCTGTGTGGCTGGCGAAAATGGTTCGCCAAGCGAGGCGCGTACCACTCTCGAGCGTTGCATCTGGCGGATTCACCCGAATTGGCCGAGGAATTGCGGCAACTTGGGATTCATGCCCGTGTTGTGAGGCTTTTGCCGAAGTTCATCGAGGCTGACGTCGAACCGCTACCGGAACGATTTGCTGTGTTGAGCTATTGGTCGGACGACAGGAAAGACTTCTACAGAGGCGACATTGTTCTAAAACTCGCGGAAGAGTTCCCCCAAATCCAGTTCCGCATCGTCAAGGCTGAGGGTAAGGGCCAGAGCGCATCGGCCAACGTGACCTTTCTTGGATTTCAGGACGATGTGCCCCACATTTACAGCCAATCGTCCGTACTTATTCGTTTGCCCGAACACGACAGCCTCTCAGCTATGGTGCTGGAGATGCTGGCAAGAGGTCGATACGTGATTTACAACAAGAAGTTGAAGGGTTGCCATCTGGTGCGGACGTACGAGCAAGCCCGCCATGCCCTCAGCGAAATCCTGGAACTTGAGCAGCCGAATATGACCGGCGCCGGATTTGTGCAAGGTGAGTTTTCGCTGGACAGGGAGGCGGCTGCCTTGGCAAATGCTCTGGAAGAGCTGTACGTCAAGTACCGAAGTACATTAGAATGAATGATCGAGGATTATGAATTACACTCCGGCAGAAGAAGAGTTGCTGTATGACGGCGAGTTCGCCTACGGTCCGCAGGACGTTGAGGTCTATGAGGCCCAGGTCCCCAGTAGCCGCCCAGTCAACTGGATGTGGCCTGCGGCTGCATTGCTGCTGGGTACAGCACTTCAGATGATCGTCCAGAAGGCTATCGGCCCGGTCTTCCAACGATCCGCACCTTGACGCTTCAAGGAGTTTAGATGCAAATACTAAAAAGAACCATTGCCAACAAGACAGTTCTGATACTATTGGTATCAATTCTAATGCTTGCTTCTGTATTGAGATTCTATGGTCTCGCTAATCAATCTCTTTACAACGATGAGTTGTCAAGTTGGCTGAGGAGTAGTTACGGAGACTTGTCAACAGTTATAGACAGGGCTGCCCATAGAGATGTCCATCCTCCAGCCTATCACATACTGCTCTACTTTGTTGAGAAATATATTGGCGATTCCGAAACGGCATTAAGATTTCCGTCAGCCCTTGCCGGCGTCCTATCAGTTTTTGCCATGTTTCTTGTTGGTGCACGCCTTTACTCATATAGGGAAGGCCTTATAGCATCTGCATTCATGGCCGTCTTCTGGTGCCCGATCTACTACAGCCAGGAAGCACGCGCCTACTCCCTCGTACTGTTGTTCACGTTATTGACAACTTATTTTTGGTTATCGCTGCTAAAGAGTCTAGCCGAGAGCGTCAAACCGTCAGCTTATACAATATTCGGTTACATTCTAATGGCTGTCTTATGTTCTTATTTGCATTACTTTGGCGTTTATATAGTTGGGCTGCAAGGCTTAGGGGCCTTGTTTTTTTTCATCCGCAGGCGCAAAGCATTTGTGTACATGGCCATGATCTATTTTGCAGTCCTGCTTCTATATTCGCCTTGGCTGCCATCCATGTACAGGCACTTAAGCATGGGGCCTATTTATATAAAACTGCAAAACAACATTATTCTAACCGGAGGCTACTATTTATACTTTCTGTTTAATCGGTCGCTCGTCCTGCCTTGCTTGGCCCTGGGGATGTATTTGTTTCTGCTTGTGCACAGCCTGCGTAAGATCCCCAAATCCGGGTGGTACAATCCCTCTAAGGCCGTGTTCTTCACCCCCGGTATGTTCCTGCTTCTCTGGCTGCTTGTGCCATTTGCCGGAGTCTATATAAAATCCATGATATCTGCTCCGGTCCTGACCAATCGCAATCTAATCATTTCTTTGCCTGCGGCTTATCTTCTGCTTTCCCGCTGCCTGACACAATTACCGATTTCTTCAAGAAAGCAAGTTATCATAACATGCGTAATTGTGGCCTTATTCCTATCTGACCTCACCTTGCGAATGGATTACTATTCAAAGCCACATAAGGCGCAATTCCGTGAAGCGGCTGGCGTTATAGTGGATCGCGACCATCTTTACGAAGATTCCATGATCATCGGATATACTCACGCAGCGGAGTACTTGGACTATTACTTTAGGAAAATGGGCTGCCACAGAAGAGTTAGCCTAATAGGCGGCCAAGAGAAGGATATACCAAAAGTTGCTGCTGCAATTGCTGCGGAAAAGCCCAAATATGTCTGGTATGTGCACGCTCATAGAATACCGGAATCGCAATTCATGAAGTTCTTACACGAAAACTTAAAATTCCTTAGCCACAAAAACTTCGTTGGGGCAAAGGTATACCTTTTTGAAAATAAGTAAGTAGGCGGCCCCAAAACGGCATCCTCTTCCCTCAGGCCTCAAGCCTATCACTTTGTCTGCCACCTTTACGGAGCTTCGAAACGGCCGGATTTCCACCTTTAACTATTTCGTAATCGAGTTGGATAATTTTCTCATTAGAATGAATCGTCGAGGATTATGAATTACACTCCGGCAGATGACGAGTTGCTGTACGATGGCGAGTTCGCCTACGATCCGCAGGACGTTGAGGTCTATGAGGACCAGGTCCTCGATAGCCGTCCAGTCAACTGGATGTGGCCCGCGGCTGCATTGCTGCTGGGTACAGCACTTCAGATGATCGTCCAGAAGGCTATCGGCCCGGTCCTGCTGGCTCCGCTGTTTCTGGGGATTGGCTTGGGCATCCTGGCCCTGCCGGGCCTATCCGACAGGTTATCACGGCGGGCCTTCGTCTTGACATTTTGCACGTGTGTATTCGTCGCGGGTGTGAACCAGCTCTACCAAAGCCTGTTTTATTACGATCCTCGCTTTCCCGACAGTATCCTCTATTCCGACGAGAACACCTTTTATCATGTTACCCGGTCTGGCTTGACAGGTGAGTCCTTCGAATCGATAGAGTCGAAGGGCCACTCGCCCGGGCCAATTATCATCTGGCAGGCCTTGTACACGATTTGCAAACAGCTGCGGTTGGGTGATGGTAACTGGATTGGCGTAATGCTCAACTGCCTGATCGTGGGGCTGGTGGCGAACATAACCGTCCGTACCGCTCGGCACCTCTTTGGCGATGACGAACCCCGTTTGCGCCGCGTCGGCACGTTGTTCGCCTTGTGCGGCATGTTCTGGCTGTACGGCACCCTGTTCCTCCGTGACAGTTTTGCCCTGATTTTGGTTGCCCTTGTGCTTTGGGCGCTAGTCAGGGCGACGGCCAGCGTAAATGTTAAAAACTTGGTGATTGCGGCGGTCACGTTGGTCCTAGCTGTCTTTTGCATGAGGTATGTGCGCCGCGGAGTAAGCGGCATGTTTCTCGTTTTTGGGCTGCTGGCGCTGCTGAGCCTGACTCGGCGCTGGCGTTCGGGCGCAGGACCGCTTGCCGCGATGTTCGTTGGGTTGTTTGTGTCGATCGTAGCGTTTAAATATATCTCGCCGTATGTCGGCGGCGTTGCGGAATTTGCCGCCGAAAGAGCGTTGACTTATGGCTGGTTACAGGAGGAGCTCGGCCGCAAGTCACTGGCGAACAAGCTGGTAGTGTCACAGATCATGCCCATACGCCTGATTACAGGTTCCCTGTATATGCTGATCTATCCGATACCACTTTGGAGTGAGTTTCAGCTGGGCAGGGCTGGACATTGGTGGATGACCGGATGGAATGGACTGTTTATTGTACTGGTCGCGCCTGCAGCGTTCGTGGGCTTTGCTACAGCCATAAAGCAAGCCGCTATGGGGGGACGGAAAGCGCCTTCGCTGATTTTTGTGACATTTTTCATGGTTGTCGGACTGCTTTCGATCGCGGCGACGAGCTTGAAAGCAAGACATATGGGGCAGTTCTGGCCCGCCTTCTTATTCCTGGCCGCCATCCCGGATTTGCACGACTGGGTTACACGCCGCAGGGTAATTAATGTTGCCATGGTATGGCTTGCCCTGATCGTTTTGGGCCATGTATTATGGGCCGCCTTGAAAATCGTTTTTTGAACCCCACGACGATATGGCTGTGAGATCATGAGAAGTTTTTCAAGAAGTTGGGGCTGTAACCGGCCGGAGTTTGTAGGCAGGTCGGCGCAGCTTCTCTGGTGTGAAGTGGCCCCAAAAGGCAATCTTCACAATCGGTCCTCATGGAATCAGAACCTGCGTGTCTACAGGAGGTCGGCTGTCAATGCGTAAGAAGGCTCGCCCGCGTGTGTGCATGCTGATTCTCAATGAGATCATTCGGGATGGCCGAGTGTTGCGGTCGGCCAAAGCATTGTCCAGGGAATACGACCTGACTGTTCTGGGGGTTACTCGGAAGAAATTTGACTTTAACCCCAGCGAGCATCGCAAAGCTCACGGGCTCAAGATGGATTGGATTCCCTTGAACTTGAGTGCCCATCTTCCTCGCAGCGCCTTGGGATATGGGGCCAGGTATGCCGAGGCAGCAGCCGGACTGATTGCCAAGGGCGTTAGCCTGAAACCCCGGGTTATACATGCCCACGAATGGAGCACGCTTCCAATAGCGTTGGCTATTCAGACCTTGACGCGAGCGAGGATCGTCTATGATTGCCACGAACTTTATCGGGAGATGACTCACGGCCAGAGTCAATGGTGGTGGACACCGAGCGCAACGATGGAAACCTGGGCGATGGGCCACTGTGACGGCATTATCGCCTGCAACCATTACCGCGCAGAGATCATGCGGGACGAGTATGGGGCACCGTTCTTGCCTGCGGTCGTCCGCAACGTTCCATCTTATCGTGAGTTCCAACCTAGCAGCGTGCTGAGGGACTACACTCGCCGAAGGAACCCGAATATCCGTCGTATTGTGCTGCACCAGGGCGGGATCATGGTTGGCCGGAGCTTGGAAATCCTGCCGCGTGCTCTGACATATTTGCCTTCGGACGTGGCAATGGTGCTGGTAGGCGGAGGCAGCAGGAGTTTTGCACGTAAACTCGAACAGATGGCAGAAGAACTGGGCCAGGCCGACCGATTCTTTATCCATCCCGCGGTCAATCATGTCGAGCTGTTTCAAATGACGTGTTCAGCAGATGTCGGGGTTGTGATCTATCGCAATACTTGTCGCAACAACTACTATTGTGCTCCGAATAAACTCACCGAGTATGCTCAGGCCGCTCTGCCGACCGTTGGGGCGGACCTGCCGCCCATCAGGGAGTTTTTCGAACAGTACAAGACGGGAATTGCTTTTGATCCAGAAGACAGCAAGTCGCTCGCCGATGCGATCAACGCCCTGCTCTCCAGCGATGATAAGTACCAGCAATACAAGCGCAATTGCCTGACAACAGCAAAGGTTATGACTTGGGAACGCGAATCTCAAATCCTGCTGAATATATATAACCGCGTTCTGCACAATTGTTAATGCCCCGGCCATCCGGTTTTCTGGGAAAAAAGAAATGCGAAATTCTAGGGAATCTTATCATCGTGTCAAGGTTCTCAAGTTGATCTGGTCTATACCACATTATCGCGTTCCGATCTTTCGCCGCCTTTCACAGCATCCTTATCTGGATTTTACCGTTTGTGCAGGGGACAGCTCCAAGGTGTTTGACGGGGCTCAGCTGGCAACCGGCCGCGAGGTTGGCGATATGAGCGGGGTCAACTGGCGCCTAGTCAAATCAAGCAGGATTAGATTCCCTTTATTCAACAACTACGAATGGCAAGGTGAGGCGATAAAAATTGTTTGGAAGGAAAATCCCGACGTAGTGATTTGTTTTGGGATTAAGTCGTTGAGTAACTGGCTGGTAAGGGCTATATGCAGGCTTCGTGGTATTCCGGTCATTGAGTGGGGCCAGGGCATCAGGACTGCTGAGCGGGGGCTCAAGTGGGCAGTTCGAAAGTTTTACAATAAATGGGCCAAAGCACATCTGCTGTATGCAAAATTCGC
>DAOVKO010000118.1 GCA_030631725.1 Actinomycetes bacterium
CCGAAAAGACCCCAGACCCATGACGTAGCTCTGTCCCGTTTGGCTTGGATGAAAAGCCACACGGCAACTCCAACTTGGACAAGCACAGAGACGATATTTCGGGCTGCAAGCATTCCCTTTTGGCTCCAGGATAAGCTCGTCAGCCCGGAGGGGCCGTAGAGCCGTGCCGTGATGGATGTGATGATGGGATTGGAAACGAGCGTGAGGGCCCACAAAACGATAAGAACGACAGCAATGACTTCAATCTTCTTCATGATTTCCTCCAGTTAACTACTGATCATTTGGTTTCCCGATAAACTCTATGTCAACTATCTCTTTCCCCCATCATATCCGAATCCTCAAGCAGAGGGCATCTGCGATTTGCCAAAAGTAATCTAATCCGAAGGATGCTTCGCAAAGCAGCTCTCCAGCATCTCGACGGAAAAATGTTCCCACAATCCTTGGGACAATTATTGGCTGAATTGGCCCTTGACAGCCCAGTTGGCCGATGATAAGCTCTGGTGATTGTAGTAGGCTGCGGAACCCAACGGAACTAGCGGACGGAGAGCCAAGTATGATCAGGAAAGCTGCGATATTCACAGCGGTGGCTGGGCTGGCTATGCTGGCTTCGGTGGCGGCTTGGGGCTATCCTCGCCCGGGCGCTTCCCCGCGGGACTGGCAACTGGATTTCAAATTCGGGCCTTTGAAGATGGTTCGCTTGAGCCGGCCAGGAGGAAAGATTCGAACCTTCTGGTACTTGCCTTATACGGTAACCAACAATACCGGCCGGGATGTTGATTTTTACCCCCGCTGCCATCTGTTCACCGATACCGGCCGACTTTTCCAGGCCCCCCAGGACGTGGACGCCTTGGCCTATCCCGATATCGCCGAGCTGCTCGGCCGAGAACTGCTCGAAGAGGAGCTCTTCGTCCGCGGCAAACTTCTCCAAGGTGAGGAAAACGCCCGCGAAAGTGTTATAATATTAAGGAATTTTGACCCCAAGGCCATATCCTTCAAGTTGTTTATTTCGGGCCTCAGTGGCGAAACCGCCTGGGCCACGGATCCGATGACCGGCCGGAAGCACCCTTTGGTCAAGACCCTGCAGTTGAGTTACGCCCTGGGAGGCGACCGCTTCAGCAGAGTCGAGTTGACTGCACAGCTCAAAGACGAAGAATGGATCATGCGTTAGATTATTCCGAGGGACACTGCAAATGGCACATAAAAAAGGACAAGGCTCGACTCGCAACGGGCGCGACAGCAATGCCCAGTTTTTGGGCGTGAAGATCTATGGCGGGCAGAAGGTTATCCCCGGCTGTATCATCGTCCGCCAGCGGGGCACCAAGTTCCGGCCCGGAGCCAACGTGGGTATCGGTCGGGATTATACCCTCTTCGCCATGGCAGCCGGCACCGTCCAGTTCCGCGGACGCCGCGTCTGCGTGGAGTAACCGCCAACCAGCAGCAGTCTAACTGGAGCGGCTCTAGCAGCCGCTCTTTTTATTAATCAGGCACAGAGACACAGAGGCACAAAGTGTCATTCCCGCGCAAGCGGGAATCCATCTTTTTCGTGTATTTCAGGATTCCTGCTGGAGTTTATCCCGCACTTGATGCGGGGCAGGAATAACAAGCGAGCTGTGGGCAATGTTTGTCGATGAAGTCGAAATCTTCGTTCAGGGCGGCGACGGCGGGCACGGTTGCGTCAGCTTCCGGCGGGAACGCTTCGTACCTCGCGGCGGTCCCGACGGCGGCGACGGCGGCAACGGCGGAAGCGTCTACCTCGAAGCCGTCGATGGCCTCGACACTCTTTCGGACATGGCCGGCAGACATCACTGGCGGGCCCGGGGCGGAGGCCACGGCAAGGGCAAGAACATGACCGGCAAGAAGGGCAAGGACGTCGTTATCCGCGTGCCCACTGGAACGTTGATATATGATCGGGACCTGAGCCTGCTCTTGCAAGATTTGAAAAAAGCGGGCCATCGGATTTGCGTAGCCCAGGGCGGCCAAGGCGGCAAGGGCAACGCCGCTTTTGCCACCGCCACTGAGCAGACCCCGCGTATCGCCCAGCCCGGAACCGAGGGCCGCCAGCGCTGGCTGAAATTGGAGCTCAAGCTCATCGCCGACCTCGGCCTTGTGGGCATGCCCAATGCCGGCAAGAGCACGCTCTTGAGCCGACTGTCAGCCGCTCGCCCGAAGATTGCCGCCTACGCCTTTACCACTTTGAACCCTCAGTTGGGGATCGTCGAGTTGAGCGATTACCGCCGGATGGTCATGGCCGATTTGCCTGGCCTGATTGAAGGTGCCCACCGGGGGCTGGGCCTGGGTGAAGCCTTCTTGCGACACATCGAGCGAACGAGGATAATCGTACACCTGCTGGACATCTGTCCGGCGGGAGAGGCAGACCCAGCCGAAAATTATCGGACCATTCGCCGCGAGCTCACCGCCTACAGCCCCAAGCTCGCCGCCAAGCCGGAGATGATCGTAGCCAACAAAATGGACCTGACCGGCTCAGACCAGGCCCTGGCCAAACTCCGGGACGATCTCAAGACCGAGGTCATCGGCATCTCCGCCGTGGTCGGCACGAACCTGAAGCAGTTGACCGAGGCCTTGTGGACCAAACTCGCCCAGTTGCCGGATGAAGACATGGGAGACACTTGATGAAAATGCTGGCGGTGAATGTGGGCAATTCGCGGGTGGCTTTCGGCATATTTGAGGATGGCCGATTGACCCAGGGTGAGCGTCATCAGCTCAGCAACAATCAGGCTGAACTGATCCAAACGGCCCAGGTGTGGGGCGAGATGGCTGCCGGGGGCAATAGCCTGGCTGTTTTGGCCAGTGTCAATCCACCCGTCCTCCGCCTGCTGCAAAAGGTGTTAGCCCAGGACGTTGGCATGAAGGTCCTGACCGTGGGCCAGGATGTGCCTTTACCCATGAAAGTGGACCTGCCGGCCCCGGAAAAGGTCGGCGTGGACCGCATCCTGAATGCCGCCGCGGCTTACGAGCGAATCAAGGACGCCGTGGCCGTAGTTGACGCCGGCACGGCCATCACCGTTGATTGTGTCTCACCCGAGGGGGTCTTTCTCGGCGGGGCCATACTGCCCGGCTTGGCGCTCTCCGCCCGCATTCTTCATCAGCAGACCGCACTGCTGCCCGAGGTAAAAATAGACCGTCCGGACTGGGTTTACGGCAAGGATACCTCCCAGGCCATCGTAGCCGGCATATACTACGGGGCCCTTGGGGCCATCCGCGAGCTCGTCGAGCGCTACGCCAGCGAGCTGCGGGCTTGGCCGGTAACCATTGTTACCGGTGGAGACGGTGAGCTCATCCGGGCTGGATGCGGCTTTATCCAAGCCTACGTGCCCAACCTGACCCTGATTGGTATTGAGCTTTCGCTGCGCCGGGCCCAGCAAGGGACCAAGCAATGACTCCGCCGGCCTCGGTAGGCATACAAGCGGCTCTGCTCACCCCGCTGGGACCGGCTGGCATTACCGTGGTGCAGGTCGTTGGCCGCGGCGCTGCGGATTTGGTGGGGCACGTCTTGCGGGATGGCAAGGGCGAGCCAATAAATCTGCGGGGCAGGGCGGGCAAAATGTATCACGGCTACATCGTCGAGGCCGACGGCCAACGTGTGGATGAAGTAGTCGTCTGCTCGAGCCGACTCACCCAGCAAGGATATGAGGCCGTGGACATCTGTTGCCACGGCGGAGTCCGCCCGGCCCAGAAGATAATGGAAGTGCTCACCGCAGTCGGAGCGTCTCCTGTCCAGGCCCAGGACTTGCCCGGCGGGGGCCTGGCCGAGTTTGTCGATCTTGCCGGCGGCAGTTATCAGGGCCTGGCGGGAGAAGTATTGAGCCAACTTTGCCGGGCCCACACGGACCTGACCGTCCGCATCCTCCTCGAGCAACTCACCGGCGGGCTCAGGGCCGAACTACAACGACTATTGAACGAAGAATTGTCGGCCGAGCAGATGCAGCAGGCAATCGATCGCCTGCTGGCTACCTGGCACTGCGGCAGACGCCTCACAACCCCGCCGACGGTGGCAATCATCGGTCCAGCCAACGCCGGCAAGAGTTCCTTGGCCAACCTCCTCAGCTCACGCCCGGCCAGCATCGTAACTCCCCACCCCGGCACCACTCGCGATTGGGTTACCCATCAAACCTCCCTGGACGGACTTTCAGTAGTCCTGATAGATACCGCTGGCCATCGGGACCCTGTCGATGCCCTGGAGGCCGAGGCCATTCGCCGGGCCCACCAGCAGAGCCGACGGGCAGACCTGCGGCTACTTGTCATTGACGGCACGAGCCGGGCCCAGACTTTGCCCAAACTTTCCGACCGCATACAAACCGTCGTAGCTCTCAACAAGGCTGACTTGAAAGGCTTCTCGGCTAAGGCCGTCCCTGCCGAATTGGCCCGTTGGCCTTGCGTCAAGACCTCCGCCGTTACCGGCCAAGGACGAGAGGAGCTGACCATAGCCTTACTGAAAGCCCTGAACTGCGAGAAGCTCCGCCATGGCGGACCGCTGGTCTTCACCGAGCGACAGAAAAAGTGCTTGGAACACGCAGCAAGCGAACTGAAGGACACCAAGCAAATAATCCCGGGCCCAGTCCGGCAAGCACTCCACGAATGCTTGATGGGACAGACTTAGGAAAGCCAGCGCATGATGTCCTGATAGGTGAGCAGGAGAAACAGCGCCGCAATGGCCGCGATCCCAATGCTCGTGGCAATTGTCTGAACCCGTACGGAAACCGGCGAACCCTTTATCTTCTCAAACAGCAGGAATAAGGCGTGTCCCCCATCGAGTAAGGGGATGGGTAGAAAATTAACCATAGCCAGGTTCACACCGATCATGCCCATGAAGTAGAGAAAATATGTAATCCCGCCCTGCTTGAGTACCATAAAGCTCAGGTGTGTGATCCCCACCGGCCCAGCCAGAGCGTCGGTCCCTATGCTGCCTTGAGCAACACGAGTGATAGTCAGATAGATGCTCTGTATAAAAAACCAGGTCTTGTGCAAGCCGATATAGACAGCTTCGGGCAGGGAATCGGTCTTGACCGTTATCAGGTCTGCCTTGGTGTCCACATCGGCAAAGAAACGCCAACCATGCTGCCAGACAGAGCTATGGGCCGGGGGCACGGTTAGCCAGATCGATTTAGTGTTTCCTTCAAAAGAGTAAGTCAGCTTGGCACGCGAGCCGGCCCGCTCCTGGAGTCGCCCAATCACATCCGACCAGTTCATCAAAGGCTTATCATCGAGTTTCAGCAGCTTCGCCCCGGCGGGGATATCGACTTTTAGCGTGGCCCGCGAGCCGTCCGCTGCAACCTTGCCCTGCTCATTCTTGTCCGCTTTGGCATAATCACTGGCCGCGATCAGGTTTTGATAATCCGCCTCCTGAACTATCCCCAAGGCTTTGTCTTTATGCTTCTTTGAGCGGGGCGTTATCTGCAGATTCAGGGTTTTGCCTGCTCGCAGGACACTGATGGGCACCTGGCGGCCTTCGGCATCCGCAGCTATCCCGGCCAGGGCTGCGTTGCTGGGCCAAGGGTGGTTGTCAAAAGAGGTGATAGCGTCACCGGGTTTCAAGCCGGCTTTTTCGGCCGGACTGTCTTTCTTGATGTCGCTAATCTTTGCCGGGGGAATCAGGCCCAGAACGTTCGAGCCGGCTACCAAGTGAGGCCGAAGCATAATGAGCCCCAGCTTTTGTCCATCCCGAACGGCAATAATAGCCGTGGGCTTATCACGCCGTTCATTCACCGCCTCGGCAAACTTATAGTACTTATCGTAATAGCGTTCTTCACCGTCGAATTTCAAACCGACAATAGTGTCACCCTTTTCCAGACCATCCGCCCCGGCATAGTCCCTAGCCCTATAGACCGTCAGACTAGCCGGCGGCTCGACACCTATTCCACGGATTTTTGCCGTGGAATCCAAATACGGCAGAACACTCATCTCCAAAGGACCTGCCTGGCCTGGTCTTTGAACTTGCAGAAGGACCTCCTGGCCCTTCGGGGCCAAGGCGATGCGCATACGCAGTTCGCCGAAGTCTCGGACGCCCTTTCCATCGACGGCCAGAATCGTATCCCCCGGCAAAATGCCCGCCTTGTAGGCCGGCTTATAGGGAGTAACCGTCCCCACCTCCGCCGGCTGAAATTCCACGCCGGTAAAGCGAAACAGGACAACAAAAAGGGCCAAGGCACAAATCATATTCATGACCACCCCGGCGAAGATGACCAAAAAGCGCTGCCCGACGGACTTACTGCAAAAGGCCCGCTCATCATCTACCCGGGCTTCCGGATGCAGGTCGTCCTGGCCGAGCATCTTGAGGTAACCGCCCAAGGGAAACACTGAGATGCGGTAGTCTGTCTCGCCGCGTTTGAACCCCAGCAGTCTTCGACCAAAACCCAAGCTGAATACCTCCACTCGGATACCCATCCACTTGGCTGCCAAAAAGTGTCCCAACTCATGGACAAAGATCAGCAGGCCCAGACCGATAGCCAGCAGTAGAATGGGCCAGGCCCTATCAACAACCTGACTGAGCCATTTGGGCACCTCCGCCAGGATCAAGCCGCCTTCGGCCAATGTCAAACAGTCGCTCAGGCAATGCATTTACGCACCTCATTCACAGCCCAGTCGGCAGCTGCCAGGATGTGGGCCAAATCGGGCTCAGAAATCAACTCATGATGGTCAAGCACGGTTTTAGCCAATACAGGTATATCGGTAAGTCGGATACG
>DAOVKO010000198.1 GCA_030631725.1 Actinomycetes bacterium
ACGGTGTCTTTTTCGAACTGCAGGGCCAATTCCAATACTTCCCGAGCGTTGGCACTGTCTTTGAGCAGACTGATCGAATCAGCGTTGGTCTTGAAGACATGGCTGTCGGCGGCGGCTTGCAGGTAAGCGCCGGCTTCGCCGTCGGGGTCCCAGGTGATTTCCTGGCGGGCCTGTTCGCTGAGCTTGGCGTGGAGGGCCTGGAAGGTCTTGAGATGCTCGGCTTCCATATCAGCCAAGTCCTGAAGGACTTTCGTGGCGGATGGCTCTTTGACTCTTTCGGCGGAGTCGCTGTAGAACTTCTGTCCGTTACGCTCGATCTGTTCGGCGACGTTGTAGATTTCGTCGGCATTGAAAGTGATAGCCATGAGTGTTTCTCCAATTGCAGAGGGTCTCAAGGTTTCTTAGCAGACACTTTTTCGGCCTTGTTGCGGCCGAAGGGGGAAATATCGCGCAATCTTTGGATGATCCCCGGCATGTGCTCGATTACGTAGTCAACGTCTTCGTCGGTGTTGTAACGGCTAAGGCTAAAGCGAATCGAGCCGTGAGCCATCGTAAAGGGCACGCCCATAGCCCGCAAGACGTGGGAAGGCTCCAGCGAGCCGCTGGTGCAGGCCGAACCGCTCGAAGCGCAGATACCCAGGCGGTCCAGCAAGAGCAGAATGGCCTCGCCCTCGATGTACTCAATACTTATGCTGGAGGTATTGACCAGGCGTTGGGTTTTGTGGCCATTGAGCACGGAGCCGGGGCATTTGCTCAGCAGGGCATCTTCGAGCTTGTCGCGAAGCCGGCGGATATGAGCACGCTCGGAGTCGAAGTCCTGGTGAGCCAATTCGCAGGCCTTTCCCAGGCCGATAATGTAGGGGACGTTTTCGGTGCCGGCCCGGCGACCGCGTTCCTGGTGGCCGCCAATAAGCAGTGGTGTCAGGCGCGTACCACGGCGAACGTACAATACGCCAATTCCCTTGGGGGCGTGGAGCTTGTGGCCGGAGATGCTGAGTAAATCGACCGGCACTTTGGACATGTCCAGGGGCTCTTTGCCCGCAGCCTGGACGGCGTCGGTGTGCAGGACGGCTCCGGCGGACTTCACCATTTGAGCGATTCTGTCTATGGGGAAGAGCACGCCGGTTTCATTGTTGGCCCACATGATGCTTACCAGGGCGGTCTCGGGGGTCAGGGCGTCGGTGAGCTCGTCCAAATCGAGCAGGCCCTGGCGGTCCACAGAAAGTTCGGTTACACGATAACCCTGCTCGGCCAAGTGCTGGCAGAGCCCGCGGACGGCGGGGTGCTCAACACGGGTGGTGATGATGTGGCGCTTGGCGGGGGAGGACTCGAGGGTTCCGTGGATGGCGGCCGAGTCGCTTTCAGTGCCGCAACTGGTAAAAATGATCTCCGAAGGGTCAGCGTTAATAAGGGTGGCGACTTGCTCTCGAGCCTGTTCTACGCGAGCGGCCAGTTTGCCGCCGAAGGTGTGAATGCTGGACGGGTTGCCGTACTCCGGGCCGAAATACGGGCCCATGGCCTCGAAGACCTCCGGGGCAACAGCGGTGGTGGCATTGTTGTCCAGATAGACGGTTCTCATTCGCGGGCCTCTTCCACGCTGATGTTCTCGTCAACGAACTCGCGGAGCTTGGCCTGGACCCACTGCTCGAGAGTAACGCCGGCGGCGGGACATTGACTGCACATTCCCCGCAGGGCCACCAGCACGCGGGCACCATCGATATCGATTAACTCGATGTCTCCGCCATCGCGTTGCAGGGCGGGGCGTATCTGGCTGTCGATGATTTCCTGAACCAACTGCATTCGCTTGATATTAGTCAGGCTCCTGGGACGCCGCCCAAGGGCAGGGCGTTTTTGGGCAGCAGCCTTTGCGGGCTCCTTGGCCCCGAGGCGCTGAAGTATGGCCTCGATGTCCGAGTGGCAACCGCCGCAGCCGCCGCCGGCCTTGCAGTAGTTGGTTACCTGCTCGACACTGCTCAATCCGTTTTCGCGAATGACCCGGGCGATCTCCCCCTCGGTAACTCCGAAGCAGGTGCAGATAATTTTGCTCTCGGCGTCGCGCCTGACGTGTTTGCCGGTGCGGTAGTTCTCGATGGCGGCCTCGAGCGCTTCGCGGCCCATGACCGAGCAGTGCATCTTCTGCTCTGGAAGGCCGTCGAGATAATCGGCGATGTCCTGATTCGTGACTTTCTGGGCTTGTTCGATAGTCTTGCCCTTGATCATCTCGGTGAGGGCACTGCTGGCGGCAATGGCGGAGCCGCAGCCGAAGGTCTGGAATTTGACGTCGGCAATTCGTCCTTGCTTGTCGAGCTTGAACATCAATTGCAGGGCGTCGCCACAGGCCAGCGAGCCGACTTCGCCCAGGCCGTCGGGGTCTTCGATGGTCCCGACGTTGCGAGGGTTGAAGAAATGATCCTTGACCTTGTCGCTATAGTCCCACATGCTCGCTAAACCACCGGCAGGCCTATAAGAAATCCACAGAAGCTAACAATCATTTTAGGCCGTAACCCCCGGACAGGCAATAACTAGGACACTTAAATATCGCCCTTCCGAGCAGCTGGCCTAAGCAGTTTCGCATTGACATCTGCCCGCTTTGAGTGCATAATTCCCAGTCGCAAGCTGTTATAGAGCGAACTGTAGGGCGGTTTGGGCCAGCGTCATAACTCTTGGGAACAAGTGCAGTTACATCGTGTCTGACCTGGGGATAGTCAAAGCTGAATCTTTCGTTTTTGCCGAGAAGCCGGACCGTCTGAAGCTGGATTCGGGGGAGTTCTTCGGTCCGATTACGGTGAGCTACGAGACCTACGGCAAGCTTTCACCCGGGCGCGATAACGCGATCCTGCTTCTGCACGCCCTCAGCGGTGACCACCATGCGGCGGGCAGATACAGCCTGGAAGATCCCAAGCCGGGCTGGTGGGACAACTTCGTGGGACTTGGAAAAGGGCTCGACACCGAGAAGTACTACGTAATCTGCAGCAATTTTCTCGGCGGCTGCATGGGGACGACCGGTCCGAGCTCAATAAACCCCCAGACGCAAAAGCCCTACGCACTTTCGTTCCCCAGTATTACGATAAGCGATATGGTCCGGGTGGAAAAAGCACTGCTGGAGCATCTGGGGATTCATAAGCTTCGGGCGGTTATCGGTGGCTCGCTGGGGGGGATGCAGGCCTTGGAATGGACGCTGCTGTATCCGGAGACGGTGCGCTCGACGATTGTTATTGCCGCGACTTCCAGAATGAGTACCCAGGCCATAGCCTTCGACGCCGTGGGTCGCAACGCTATTATCTCCGACCCGGGCTGGCAGAACGGCAACTATTATGGAACCGCCGGTCCGACCAGGGGCCTGGCGATTGCCCGGATGGTAGGGCACATTACCTATTTGTCCAGTGCCTCCATGCGCCGGAAATTCGGCCGAGCACTGCTGGAACGGTCGGATCAACGGCAGTTCTACGATGATGAATTCGAAGTGGAAAGCTATCTCAGCTACCAGGGGCGCAGTTTCGTGGAGCGCTTCGACGCCAACAGCTATCTGTATATAACCAAGGCTATGGACTACTACGACATTGCCAAGCGGTTCGGGGGCCTGAATAAAGCGTTCCGGAACGTGCGGGCAAAGTTCCTGCTGGTGAGCTTCACCAGCGATTGGCTGTTTCCTCCGTATCAGTCCATGGAAATAGTCAAGGCCTTGATGAGCAACGACAAAGAAGTAAGTTACTGCAATGTCGAATCGGACTACGGGCACGACGCCTTCCTGCTGGAGGTGGAGAGTCTGGCCCGTCTGGTGCGAGGCTTTCTAGACCACGTTTAGAGGGCTGTGAACAGATAGAACGAATGGGAGTAGAGCAGTGCCGGACAGGCAAGCTTACACGAACCTAACCAGACGTGCTCAACCGGCGAGCCTTTCGACGGATTACGACATCGTGGTGGAGCTGATACCGCCGCGGGCCAAGGTGCTGGACTTGGGATGCGGGTCGGGGGAATTGCTGGAGCGTCTGGTCACGGAAAAGAAGGTTCAGGGCCGAGGACTGGATATCGACCCGG
>DAOVKO010000110.1 GCA_030631725.1 Actinomycetes bacterium
ACCTACAAATGGTTCGTATCCAGCCAGCACGATGCCTCCCAATGCCAGCAATGCCGCAGTTGCCTGGAAAAGTGCCCCCAGAGCATCCCCATCATCGAACAGCTCGAAGAGGCCCATCGAACCTTAGCCCCGCCCAAAGAAGAATAACTCTACCCTCTGCTCCGCCACTTGGCCTATCCTGGACTTCTGTGCCCAAGACGATAGTATATAGCCGTTAAATTCGCTCGCTGGCCGACTGGAAACCTTCCGGATCTTCTGGGCTACAGACGTGTTTATCAAACGTTTGCTCATCTTACCGCTGATTCTACTGGCCGCCTGGATGGTCATGGCCTTCTTCGTCGTCCGCAAGCACAACGTGGCCCACAAACAAGAACAGCTAACCATCGGCAGCATCGGCGAACCTGATACGCTCAATCCCATTATTTCCAAATCTACTGCAGCCAGCGAGGTGGAGGCCTTTCTCTTCAACGCCTTGATTGGCATGGACGAGAATTTAAACATTGAGGGCGATCTGGCCAAGGAATATGAGGTAGAGCAGACTTCCATTGCTTTTCTTGGATCTGCGGCTGATGCCCTGGAAGCCTTGGAAAAACTCAACTCTGCAAAAGACCAATGGCCCGTTATGAAACTGACTTCTTGTACATCTGAAGCGAACACACTCAAACTGCACTTCAAAGATCCTGACACACGCATAGCCGCCGGTACAGCTTACGAACAGCAATTATTCAAAATCATTGATCCCAAAGAACTTTTACCAGTAACAGTCATAACTCTCAGTCACAATTCCACCGACAAACTCCCCGATGGCCAATTAGCTACCGCCGACGTCGTCAAGGCTCAACTATCTGCTCTAGCGAACTCTCTGGAGGACGTGCGTTTCTACGAGACTTTTCCTATAGCCGATTCGCTCTTGAGCGTCACTGTCCTCGGCGATGGTACAAGCTTTAGGGCGGCAATTGCCAAGGCATTTACCAGCGAGAAGGACTCCGCCGTAAAGGTACTTGACCACCTCGATCAGGCCCTTCTGAACGAGCCGGTGATCACCTTCAAGATCCGCAGAGGCGTCCGCTGGCACGACGGGGCACCACTTACCTCCGCCGACGTAGAGTTTACCTACCAATCTTTGATTGACCCCCAGTACCGTTCTCCTCGCGCCGGAGACTTTTGGCTGGTCAAAGACGTATCTGCTCCGGATGATTACACTTTCATAGTTACCTATCGCATACCCTACAGCGAATGTGTAAGTAGCTGGGGAATACCGGTCATTCCAAAGCATATTCTCAGCGGCAAAAGTCCTCAGTGGTGGGCCGACAACTACAATTCTCACCCCATCGGTACCGGGCCTTTCCGATTCGTCGAATGGAAGCGCAATGAACAGGTACGTCTAGAGGCCAATTCAGATTATTATGAGGGGCCGCCAAACCTTCCAGCCATAATCTTTCGAGCTATCCCAGACAGCTTCGTCAATAGTATTGCCTTTGATTCCAAGGGTTTTGATACTACCCAATTGATGTTTCATCAAATCAAACGTTTCAAGCAGGAGCCCAAACGATTTAAGCTCTTCCAACGTTGGAGCCAGGGCTATCTCTATATAGGCTGGAATCAGAAGAACCCGCTTTTCGTCGATAGGCAGGTACGGCTAGCCCTGGCTCATGCCGTAAACATTGATCGTATCATAAAGTACGTCTATTACGGCTATGCCAGGCCTTCAAATGGAGCTTTCCCGGCCCAAATGTGGTATGCCAATAAGGACATTAAGCCCTATCCTTACGATCCGGAGAACGCCAAAGAGTTACTTACTCAAGCCGGTTGGGTCGATTCGGACGGCGATGGCTGGCTGGATAAAGACGGTCGGAGATTCGAATTTGACCTCATTACCAACCACGGCAATCCTATGCGGGCTTTGATTCAGGTTCTGGTCCAGGATGATCTCAAGAAAATAGGCATCAAAGTCAATACGGCCTCATACGAATGGGCTGTCTTTATTAATAACTACGTCAACACGCGGCAGTTTGACGCGATGATCCTGGGCTGGTTTACCGCCTACGGTTATGACCAACATTCTTATTGGCACAGTTCACAGACGGAGCCTCCGGGGTTTAACTTCTGCTCCTATGTCAATCCCGAAGTTGATAATCTGTTGACGACGATTCGCACCACCTTCGATCGAGATAGAATCGCTAAACTCTGTGGGCGATTGCAGGAAATCATCTACCATGATCAACCCTATCTGTTCCTGTTGCAGGGTTATACAGCTCACGCCCTCTACAAAAACATGTATGTCGTCCGCCGACCGCTCGAAGACGGTTCCTGGTTGATCGAACCAGTCCGAAACACTAAGGCTGGCCTTGACGGATACGATTTCTACATGCCCTGGTGGGCCCCGGCATCTTTGGCGCCCCAGATGGCCCAGTAAGGAACTGCTGGTATGTTGACATTCATCATTCGAAGACTGCTCATTACCATACCACTGCTTTTCGGGATCACGGTAATAAGCTTTTTTGTCATCAACCTCGCTCCCGGCGGCCAAGCCGCCCTGCCCGGCACGGAGATGAACCCCGGACTCAATCCCCACGTCCGTGAGATGATCGCCAAGCAGTTCCACTTCGATAAGCCCCTCTATCAGCAATATCTCCTGACCATCCGCGACATGGCCACTGGCCGACTCGTCAGCTTCAAAGACAACCAATCCGCCATACTCAAAGTCTTGGACCGCTTGCCGGCCACCTTGGCCCTGAGTTGTATGGCTTTTCTTATCAGCTTCAGCGGCTCGTTGCCTCTAGGTATCTATGCCTCCCAACATCGCGGCCGTTGGCAGGACCGCCTGGTAACTGTGGTCACTTTCGCCCTCATTTCTCTGCCCACCTTCTGGGTCGCTTATATGTTGGTCTTATTCTTGGTCCGCTTCTGGCACATCCCCGTCATTGGTACCCACACCTTCGGCGTTGAATTTGCCAGCCCCTTTACCTCCTTCGTAGATTTCACCTGGCACGTATTCCTACCCGCTCTTACCCTGGGTTTGGGCGGAATTGCCATCCAGAGCCGTTACATGCGGGCCTCAATGGTCGAGGCTATGAATGAGGACTACATCCGCACCGCCCGGGCCAAGGGACTGCCCGAATCAAAAGTGGCTTACAAACACGCCCTGCGAAATAGCCTGCGACCAATCATCACCTTCATAGGCTACTTACTCCCAGCCTTTCTCGGAGGCTCTGTCATCATCGAGCAGATCTTCGGCTATCCCGGTATGGGCCGACTAGTGTATCAGTCCATGTTGGAACGGGACATGCCCATAATCATGGTCTCACTTACCGTTAGTTCAATACTCGTCCTTCTGGGCAATCTGATTGCCGACATCCTTTACGCCGTGGTCGACCCACGCGTCAGGCCCAGCTAGGTTTTTTGCCATGACAGAACAAGTCACCCAAGATTCCGAACCGACTCAGCTGCCCACAGAACTCACCGTAAGTGTCTGGCGCAGATTTCGAAAAAACACCCCCAGCCTTATCGCTCTGATAATGCTGATCTTGCTCTTCGTGGTGGGCATGGGTTACTGGGTCCTCCACCTCAACGACGTCCATTGGCCCGCCGACCCAACCGAGCCCGATCCTCCATCGCAATTCCAGTCCCCCTCCATCCAACACCCGCTCGGAACCGACGACCTCGGACGCGATGTCTTGGCCCGCATCTTACTCGGAGCCCACGTCTCCCTGCTTATCGGATTCGTGGCCGTCGGCATCAGCGTAACTATCGGCGTTGTCATCGGCAGCATAAGCGGCTACTTCGGCGGATGGATCGACACCATTATCATGCGCTTCGTGGACATGATGATGTGTATTCCGACGTTCTTCCTCATACTTACAGTTGCCGCCCTGGTTCGGCCCAGCATCTGGTACATAGCCCTCATGATCGGCCTGACCCGATGGATGGCCACCAGCCGCCTGGTTCGTGCCGAGTTTCTCACTCTCCGCACCGTGGATTACGTCCAGGCCGCGAAAGCCACCGGAGCCAAGCACTTACGCATCATTTTCCGCCACATCCTGCCCAATGCTCTGCCACCCGTCTTTGTCAGTGCCGTGCTCGGTGTCTCCGGTGCCATTCTCTCCGAAGCCTCCCTTAGTTACCTCGGCTTCGGTGTTCAGCCCCCCGACCCCAGTTGGGGAAATATTATTGCCGGGGGAAAGCAATACATCCTTGACGCCTGGTGGCTTATTGTCTTCCCCGGCATGGCTATCTTTATCACCACCTTGGCTTTCTATCTTACCGGCGAAGGTATGCGCATCGCCCTGGACCCCAAAGAGACTAAGCACATATGAACCAATCTTTGTTGCTCGTAAAAAATCTCTCTACGTACTTTCACACCGAGAACGGCCTGGTCCGGGCTGTCGACGGCGTCTGCTGGAAGGTAGAGCCCGCACAAACCCTCGGTATCGTCGGCGAAAGCGGCTGCGGAAAAAGCGTCTCGGCTCTGAGCGTAATGCGCCTGGTCCCCTCACCGCCCGGAAAAATCGTCGCCGGCCAAGTCCTCTTCAAAGGCCAGGACCTGCTCCAACTCCCCCAAAGACACATGCGCCAAGTCCGCGGCAACGAAATCGCCATGATCTTCCAGGAGCCCATGACCAGCCTCAACCCCGTCTTCACCGTCGGCAATCAGATCGTCGAAGCCATCAAGCTCCATCAAAAGCTCAACACCGCCGGGGCCCGCAAGCTGGCCGTCGAATCTCTCCACCGTGTCGGCATCCGCTCTGCCGCCCAACGCCTCTACGCCTATCCCCACCAGCTCAGCGGAGGTCTCCGCCAGCGCGTCATGATCGCCATGGCCCTTTCCTGCCGGCCCGCTGTGCTTATCGCCGACGAGCCCACCACAGCTCTTGACGTAACCATCCAGTCCCAGATCCTCGATCTGTTGTGCGAGTTGCAGGCTTCGGAGCAAATGGCCATCGTGCTGATCACTCACGACCTGGCCGTCATCGCCCAGATCGCCCACACCGTGGCTGTAATGTACGCCAGCAAAATCGTCGAGTACACCCGCGTCGAGCCCCTGTTCGACCATCCCCTCCATCCATACACTCAGGGCCTGTTCCGTTCTCTGCCGCATCTGGGGCAAAAGAAACGCCGACTCGAAGCCATCGGTGGAAACGTTCCCAACCCCCTGGCCTTTCCCACCGGCTGCAAGTTCCACCCCCGCTGCCCGCTCGGGCGAAACGATAAGCGATGTCAAACCATCGAGCCCGAACTCCGCCAGGTCCGCCCCGACCACACCGTGGCCTGCTGGAAAGCCCCAGACTACGAAACCGCTCCTGCTCGCGAGGTCCCTTCGCAGCTAAGCTCCGAGGTGTACAGCCATGAGTAGCAGCAACGGCCACATCATGCAGATCAGGGGACTCAAGACGTACTTCCCCATTCGCCGCGGCGTGTTCTCCCGCATCCACGGCTGGGTCCGCGCCGTCGACGACGTTGACCTCGACATTCCTCGCGGCCAAACACTCGGCCTGGTCGGCGAAAGCGGTTGCGGAAAAACCACCCTCGGCCGAACCATCCTCCGCCTCATCCCCGCCACCGCCGGAGAAGTCCATTTTGACGGCCAATCGGTCTTCGACGCCAACCGGAGCAGCTTGCGAAACATCCGCCGACAGATGCAGATCATTTTTCAAGACCCCATCGGCTCACTCAACCCGCGCATGACTATAGAGGCCATCGTCGGCGAACCTCTCAAGGTCCACCGCCTGGCCCGCGGCCGAGATTTGCGCCAAAAAGTCGCCGACCTCCTCCAGCGCGTCGGCCTGAGCTCACGCTATCTCAATCGCTATCCACACGAGTTCTCCGGCGGACAACGCCAACGCATCGGAATCGCTCGGGCCTTGGCCTTGGAGCCGCGCTTCATCGTCTGCGACGAGCCCGTCTCCTCCCTGGATGTCTCTATCCAATCCCAAATATTAAACCTCTTAGCCGACCTCCAGGATCGGCTGGGCTTGAGTTACCTCTTCATTGCCCACAATTTAGCTGTCGTCGAGCACTTCTCCGACCAGGTGGCCGTCATGTATCTGGGCCAAATCGTCGAGCGGGCCTCCGCCGACGCCCTCTACCGCAACCCCGCCCATCCCTACACTCGCACCCTGCTCGCTGCCGTACCCTTGCCCGATCCCCATATCCGCCGCGACCGCGTCAGTGTGCCCGACGAAATCCCCCCAGCCCCACCGGCCGGCTGCCCCTTCTATCCCCGCTGCCCCCAGGCCCAGGACCACTGCCGTGCACAGCGACCCAAACTGCAGGAAGTCTCCCCCGGCCACTTCCTCGCCTGCTTGCGAGCGAAGTAGACAAAGACCGTAGGCTGTAGGCCGTAGGAAGATAATCATTTCCCTTTTGTGTTTTTGCTTTCTGCCTACAGTCTACAGTCTATAGCCTACAGCCTACAACCTACAGCCTGATTATTACGGCATTGTCGTCTGGGCCACTATCCTCGGCAAAGGAATATCCGCCAGAGTCGTGCCCTGCGACCAAGCACAAGCCAACTGCCCACAAGCAACAGCCCCAGCGTGGCCGGTTCAGGCGTTGGCTCGCCTGGCGGCTCGAACGGGGGGTTCCAGTAGCTCAGGACCTCGGCGTAGTCTGGGCCGTCGACGACACCGTTGCCGTTGAGGTCGCCTCCAGACCAACCGAGTCCGCTCTGGCCCCAGTTGTCTAGGATGATGGTCAGGTCGTTATCGTCGATGAAGCCGTCGCCGTTGACGTCCCCCGAAATCGGTTCGGGTACAGACAGAGCCTCAAGGGCGTTGACTTCCTCGGTGCCCACGCCAAAGTCCAAACCAACCGCGTGAGCAGTGTCCCAGATCTCTCCGCCGTGAGTCAGGAATACTGCAGTCCCGTAGTCGAAGTTCCAAACCCAGATTTCGCCGCCATCGAAGGCTCCGTCGTCGGACAGGGTCTCCCTGATGCTGAACATGATGCTGTCGCCGCTGGCGAACTC
>DAOVKO010000215.1 GCA_030631725.1 Actinomycetes bacterium
CGAGAGCAAGCCTTTGACCGCCCCCGCTTTTGAACAGGTCGGTTTTCTGCCCACAGTGGGGACAGGCAAAACCGCTCATGTTCTCTATGATGCCAATAACCGGCAACGACAAAGTTCTGCAAAAACCTATACATCTGCGGACATCTGAAACGGCCAGCTCTTGGGGTGTGGTAACGATTACTGCTCCAGCCGGTGAACCAACCTGCTGGGCTACGGCTAAAGGTTCATCGCCGGTTCCCGGCGGAGAATCAATCACCAGATAATCAAGTTGGCCCCAGTTCACATCTTTGAGGAACTGGCGGATCACATTGTACTTCATCGGACCCCGCCAAATGACGGCGTCGGCCTTGTTGGGGACCAGAAACCCAATGGACATGACCTTTAGATTGGCATCGACATCTACGGGTAGCATTACTTGCCCGTCGGATCCAACCGGTTTTCCCTCTAGCCCCATCAACTTGGGGATGCTTGGCCCGTGCACGTCAACATCCAAAAGGCCGACATCTTTGCCTGCCAAGGCCAGGGCCACGGCCAAATTGGCCGCCACTGTGCTTTTGCCAACACCTCCCTTGCCCGACAGAACTAGAAGCTTATAGCCAATGTCCTTCATACGGTTCTGGAGCATCAGCTCTTCCAGTTGCCGTTGGGCTTGTTGATTATCTGGCATCCTACTCATGCATTGCTTTGTTTTGGTCGTCATGGTGGATTTCCTTTACTTTGTGCTCAGACAGTCACGTTAGTTGGAAATATTAGGGCCTCGGTGAATTCTGTTTGAAAATTTACGTTCGTGGATAATTCCACGTGCTGCGTTCGGCGGGCAAGTTCCTCGGCCTCATCTCTAGCCGCCGTGGAGAGCAGTGCCCATTTTGCACCACTGAGGGAGACATTGCCTACGTAATGGATTCGATGTCGGTCAATATCAGCAGGTAGAAGCCCGATCCGCTGGGCGTTGCTTCGGCGAATAAAACTGCCAAAGCCGCCGGCAATTAGAACCGCCTGCAAATCCTTGGTCTGTAGACCGGCGTTTTTCAGCAACGTGGTAACGCCGCCCCGGATCGCCCCGCTGGCCAGTTGGAGTTCTCTGACGTCCCTTTGAGTCAGCACAATGGGCGAGTTCACCTGCCCCGAACCTCTTTCAGCTAGGATAAACTGGCAGTGTCCCTCATGGTCCAGGCGTACCCGCCGTTTGAGGGGAGGTGATAGTAAAGCGGGCAATTCTTCCGGGGGCAGTAAACGGCCTTGAGATGAAACGATTCCGTGTTTGAGAAGTTCTGCCGCTAAATCAATAAGGCCGCTTCCGCACAGACCGATCGGACTGACATCCCCGATAACGCTGTACCTGACATCGCCGTCGAGGGCGACCTTCTCAATGGCGCCTCGAGTAGCTCTCATCCCACAGGATATACGAGCGCCTTCAAAGGCCGGCCCTGCCGCGGTGGACGCCGCCCAGATCTGCCCATTATTAGCCAAGACAATTTCCCCATTGGTACCAATGTCCACCATCAGAACCGGGCTGTTTTTATTAGCCAACTGAGTGGCCAGCATCCCCGCGACAGTATCGCCGCCAACAAAGCCCCCAATGACCGGAAAGACATAGGCAGTGCCACGATGATTGATGGGAATACCCATGTCCCGGGCCGGAATAACAAGCCCCCTGGCATAGGTGGGCACGAACGGGATCTGGCCCAACGGTGTGGGGTCAATGCCGCAAAGCAAGTGCTCCATGGTAGTATTGCCGGCTACGGCGATTTGATAGATATGCTCACAGCGGATTTTGGCCTCGGCACACAGAGTATTGGTCATCTTGACAATTGCATCAACAACCGCCTGACGCAGGTCGTCAAGGCAGTCAGGGCAAGAACCTGAATGCCGGATACGAGAGAGCACGTCATCCCCGAAGCTAATCTGTGGATTCATGCGGGAAGTGATCGCCAATTGGTGGCCGGAGCACAGATCAAGCAGTGAACCGACCATCGTTGTAGTCCCCACATCGAAAGCTATGGCGTAGCATTGGGAACTTGTATCCCCGAGTTCGAAATCGACGAGCCGATGATCTGACAGTACAGCCGTGCCTTTAAAATCGCTTGCCCGAAGCTTTCGACCAATTTGACGCAGTAAGAGCAGGTCTATCTCGAACTTACCCACCTTCTGCTCGAGCCGAAGTAAATCAGGTACGTCATCTTCCAGTGTCGGGGCTGAGAGTTCTACATACACCTTTCGAATGGCCGGGAGTATCTTGCCCTCTTTCTGCGTTTTTGACTCTTCGAGTATCTGATGCTGATCTGCAAAAAGCGAGCTTTCGGGTACGCGGATGATTTCCTCTTGGCGAATAACCGTCTGACATGCCAAGCGCCAGCCATCGTTCAGCTCAGCTTCCGAAAACACCTCCCGCTCGGCTTGCACCGGCTCGCCGGCCCCATCCATTATTTGTACACGGCATTTGCCACAGGTGCCGCTACCACCGCAAGGTGTATCAATACTCAATCCGGCACGACCGGCGGCCTCGAGAATACTAGTCCCTGGAAGCACGAAAACCGCTCGGTCAATCGGTTGAAATGTTACGCGAACTTGTGCATCTGACATAATTATATCCCGGCTTATTTGCCTTCCGGACAAGCATTAGAGACCTTCAATAAAAGAACCACATCGCCATGGCTGGCCGCATCTTCGAATGCCTCAGCGAGTCTGGCGAACAGCACATTAGAATCGCCTGTTACCTGTGTGCTCATGGGGCCAATATTTATATCTAGGCCGTCCCGCTCAAGCTGTTGGACAAAGCGTGTGATCGGCTCGGCAAGATCCGGCGTCCGCAGAGGATAAAGACTGATTTGAGCTTGGACTTTCATCTATACACCTGGCCAACTATAAAAGCGCCCCTCGGCTGCCTTAGCCAGGTGGGGAGTTTTTCGCGAAACTTGCTTAGCAAACCGGTTCCTTTTGCTTTTGAGTGTTCTTTCGAGACGTACATCCGCAGCCGACCATACGGGGTTAACATGTAGCGCAGCTGTGTCGGGGAAAGCAGACGAGCAGAAGTGTACGGTTGCTTCCTTTGGGCGATGCGCTTGCGGTTCAGTGGGGCAAGTCTATTAAGGGCACCCACTATGACGCTGCCGGCGGGTTTGACACATCGAAACATCTCTGTAACGGCGAGCTCAGGGTCTGTGACGAACTCGAGGGTGGCCATGGCAGCGACTACCTCAAAAGAGGCATTGTCGAAGGGCAGGTGGCAGGCATCGGCAATCTCAAAGTAGCATCCGGGATAATCTCGGGAACGAGCGACCTCGCTCATTTCAGGACAGATATCGATGCCGGTTACCTCGTAGCCTTGATCGGCAAAAACACGGCTCCAGTGGCCGGTGCCGCAGCCAACGTCCAGAAGACGGTCGCCGGGCTTGGCTGGCCGTAGTAATTTTAATACAGTCGATTTTTCCGCCTGGTCATACATCTTACCCTCCGGGGTTTCATACCAAAGATCGTAATCCTTAGCCAGACTAGCAAAATCAAAACTCTCAGAAGACATTTCAATCACCGAGAATACTGGACACCTCAGCCCAAAGCTTTCTCATATCGGTCGCTGCACCATCTTCTGAATACTCAACGACAGATAACTTATTAACCTGGGCGTGCGTTACGGCCTGGTCGTATTGAACTCTGTTAAGTACCGTCACTCCGGATGCCCGTGCCTGTTCTTCTATCTGGGCG
>DAOVKO010000129.1 GCA_030631725.1 Actinomycetes bacterium
CATCACCGACTGCGGAGCCGGCGGGCTGAGCTCTGCCGTGGGAGAGATGGGCGGAGAGCTCGGAGCCAGTGTCGAACTCCAGCAGGTTCCTCTAAAGTACGACGGACTCTCCTACACCGAGATCTGGATATCCGAGGCTCAGGAACGCATGGTAGTTGCCGTCCCGCCGGAAAATCTCGAGGCCATTATGGAGATCTTCCAGGCCGAGGACGTCGAGGCCACCTGCCTGGGAGAGTTCACCAACGACCGCGTCCTGCGAGTGTGTTATCAGGGCCAAACCGTCGGCGAACTGGAAATGAAGTTTCTGCACAAAGGCGTACCCCGCTATACGCGGCAGGCCAGTCTGCCCAAACGCGACCTTTCCGAGCCAAACCTGGACGTGCCCGCTGATCTTGGCCGCTGCCTGCACGATATTTTAGCCGCTCCCAATGTGGCCAGCAAAGAATGGATCATCCGCCAATATGACCATGAGGTCCAGGGCGGCTCAGCTATCAAACCCCTCGTCGGCGTGACCAACGACGGGCCCGGCGATGCCGCTGTGGTCAGACCGCTGCTGGATTCGGATCGCGGCCTGGTCATTTCCTGCGGCATGAATCCCAAGTATTCGGACCTGGACTGTTACTACATGGCCCTGGCAGCTATCGACGAGGCCATCCGCAACGCCATCTGCGTCGGCGCCGACCCGGAGCGGCTGGCCCTGCTGGATAATTTCTGCTGGGGAAATCCCGACGTGCCCGAGCGGCTCGGCACCCTGGTCCGCGCATCACAGGCCTGCTATGACGCAGCCATGGCCTTTGGCACCCCTTTCATCTCCGGAAAGGACTCGCTCAACAATGAGTTCAGCTGTGACGACGGAACCACCATTGCCATCCCCGACACGCTCTTGATCTCCGCAATGTCGGTGATTGCGGATGTAACCAAGTGCATAACTATGGACCTCAAAGAGCCCGGCAATTATCTGTTCCTGCTGGGACTTACCAAGAACGAGCTGGGCGGCTCACATTACTATGGCTTGAGTGGTCAGCTGGGGGCCAACGTGCCCAAGGTCGATTTGTCGACGGCCCCCTCCCTGCACCGGGCACTGGCCAAAGCCATTGCCGACGGCCTGGTCGCCTCCTGCCATGACCTCTCCGAGGGCGGCCTGGCGGTCGCGGCGGCCGAGATGGCCTTTGCCGGCGGACTCGGAGCCAAGCTCAATTTGGCCGGCGTGCCCCTGGCCTCGGGAGTGGTTCGCCCCGACCATATACTCTTTAGTGAATCGCAGAGCCGTTATCTGGCCGAAGTGAAGCCGGAAAATTACGGCGCTTTTCTATCGAGCCTTTTGCCCTGCCACGTCGGCCAAGTCGGGGTCGTAACCGAACAGCCCACCTTGACCGTCCTGGACTCCCGGAAGAACACCTTGATAGAAGAGTCTATCGAAGCCTTGAAGGAATCCTGGCAGTCCACCTTTAATTGGTAGTAGGTTTTGAAATGGCTTCTAAGGTAAACGTTCTGGTACTACGTGCAGCGGGCACCAATTGCGACCGCGAGTGTGTGCACGCCTTCGAGTTAGCCGCGGCCAAGGTGGCCAGCCTGCACGTCAACCGCGTCCTGGAAGAGCCCGGCCTGCTGAGCAAGTTTCAGATACTGGCCCTGCCGGGAGGCTTCAGCTACGGCGACGACATTGCCGCGGGCAAGATTTTGGCCAATCAGCTCCTGCACCATCTAGCCCAGCCTCTGCACGAGTTTGTCGAGGCCGACAAGCTGATCATCGGCATCTGCAATGGCTTTCAGGTCCTCGTGAAAACCGGTCTGCTGCCCGGCGACTCCAAGGCCAATTCGCGCTCGCAATTAGCCACTCTTACTTATAATGATTCGGACAAGTTCGAGGACCGCTGGGTCCATTTGGCTGCCACCAGCAAGAAGTGCGTTTTCCTGCAGTCCCCAGCCCGCATTTATCTGCCCGTCGCCCACGGCGAGGGCAAGTTCGTCACCTCCAGTCCGGATGTATTGAAGGCCCTCAACAAGAACGACCAGGTAGCTTTTCGCTACACTTCTGCCGACGGTGCTGAGCCTGCTTATCCGGACAACCCCAACGGCTCCATGGAGCACATCGCCGGCATTACCGACCCCACCGGCCGAATCCTGGGACTCATGCCCCACCCCGAACGCCACGTCCATCGCACCCACCACCCTCAATGGACCCGCCTTCCCGCCGACCGCGATCCCGACGGCCTGGCCGTCTTCACCAACGCCGTCGAATACTTCAAATAGGCAATATCACCCCCTGCGGCCAAAAAAAACTAGACAAAGTGACAGAAAAAACCTATAAGAAGATAGAAAGCTTTGCTTAGCCACAGAGAACATAAAGAAACACAATAACAAATCGCAAAAAGTGTTGCCTATTATCAGATTAGGCTTGGAGGACATGAATGCCGAGACCAAAACGATGGATACACACTAAGGCTGAGAACGGGTTTTGGACTATCCAACTGTCACATTGGAAATACTTCCATGATTATGTAACACAGCAAATGCTAGACTATAGTCATTTTGTTTGGCGAGGTGATCGTTGCGATAATCGTCCTCTGCTTGCATCATTTGATCGCGAGTATACATCTTCAACGCAGAAACATATCGAGAATAGACTTCGAGCACATCTTGAAGCTTTTAAACTTGCATCTCGAGGACGGCGTGGCAGCCATCCTCCTATTCTTGAATTTGACAATGATTGGTGGGCTCTTGGGCAACACTATGGCCTAAACACCCCACTGTTGGATTGGACGCGGTCAGCTTTTGTAGCCTTGTTTTTTGCTTTCGAAAAGGTCAAGAAACCGCAGACTACAAACCGTACTGTTTACGCAGTAAGTCCGGATACATGCGAGAGGCAGACGCCAGGCATTATGGGCGTCCACACAGGAGACTTACGTCCTGACATTGTTGAATTCTTAAGTCCCATCCAAGATGAGAACTCGCGACTAGTCAATCAGAACGGACTTTTCAGTCGATGCACTGCGGGCAAGCCTCTAGATAAATGGATTCAAGAGCAGTTTCCAGGCGATACACATGGAATTCTTATAAAGCTTCAGATCCCAGACAAGGGGAGGACGGAATGTCTCCGCACTCTTAATAAGATGAATATCAACTACCTTACCTTGTTTCCAGATATATATGGAGCCTCGAATCACGTCAACATGAGTGATAAAATCAAGAGATATTAGTCTTACAGGGTAGGCAGCTTGTTTGCACTCGCGGAATCTGGAGTTAAGCCCAATTAAGAAAAAGGCTGAACGATGACGGAGGAAAAACACAGCAAGTCAGAATCAAAAGAACAACAGCCTAAAAAGGAATGGAAGCTTGATCAGGGACAATACAACAGACTGATAGAATGCTCGAAAAAGGGGCCGGAGGGGATAAAGGAATGGAACAAGTGGCGTAAAGAAAACTCGGATGAGCAGATATGGCTGCAAGGGGCTGACCTCCAGGACGCCAATTTGCAAGGCGTTAAACTCGATAGAGCTAATCTGCAAGGGGCTGACCTCGCAAACGCCGATCTGCAAGGGGCTAAACTCTACTACGCCGATCTGCAAGGGACTGACCTCTGGCTCGCCGATCTGCAAGGGGCTAAACTCGAATACGTCAATCTGCAAAGGGCCAAACTCCGGGCCGCCGATCTGCAAGGGGCTAAGCTCCTGGGCGCCAATCTGCAAGGAGCTGAACTCTGGAGCGCCAATCTGCAAGAGGCTGGACTCGCAACAGCCAATCTGCAAGGGGCTAACCTCCGGAACGCCAAACTGCAAGGGACTTACCTCTGGGCCGCCAATCTCCAAAGAGCTAAATTCTGGGGAGCTATTCTGAACGGCTCCACATGTTTTTTGGAATGTGAGATTGATAAAGATACAGACTTTCGCCATACGGCTCTGGAAAATGCGCGTATTAAGTCCGGCACAAAAATCCTCTTAAAATATAATATCAGGCGAATGAACTGGAAGGATTGGTATTGGGGAAGTAGTAATCATAAAGTTTATGATAAAGACGATGCTAGACCGAAACGGCGGGCTTGCCGCGTTTTATGGAGATTGCTAATAACATGGCCGGTTCGCCTGTTCTGGAAGATGAGCAATTACGGGCGATCCACTGGTCGAATCATGTTAACATTTTTTGCTTTGGCAATAGCATTTACATTCATTTATTTTTTGCAGCCTTGTTACATAATGGTTAACCGTCAAGTGGGAGATATTCGAGGATTTGTGCATGCCTTATATTTTTCAGTTGTTACAATGACAACATTAGGATTTGGTGACATAGCAGCTAATCCTGACAGTTGGCCGGGACAGCTTATTTTGATGGTTCAAGTCATTTTTGGTTATGTGTTGTTAGGTGCGCTGGTAACAAGGCTTGCAGTTTTATTTACTGCCGATGGTCCTGCCGGCAGTTTTACACCGATGGACAAAAAAACAAAAGAATTATTGGTGAAATTGAAAAAAGATAAGGACAAAGAACTAAAAGAATTATTCGCCAAATTGAAAGAAGATATGGAAAAGGCAAAGTGATATTATAGCCGGTGAATTAAAGCCGTCCGTCCATATTTCCTTTTTGCACTTTGCTTTGTAGTTTTGCATTTCCGAAGGACGCTACGCGTTGATTTTTGACTTTTTATATTTCTTGCCCAATGCCATCAAATACTTCAAACAGTAACTATCATTCCCCCGATCCGGCCCTAGCTGGGGCGGGGAAGATGCGCTGGCAGTTCCTGTCATTTCTCATGATCACCCACATCTTTATGGATGGCAGCTCTAGTACCGTTACCCCGCTGCTCAAAGTTCTGGGCGTTCATCACGAAGTCTCCGACACGGCCATGGGCTGGGTGGCTGGATGTCTCTTTGCCTGTGTTAGCTTTTCTCAGCCACTATTTGGATACATCTACGACCGATTCCGGGCCTATTGGCTCATGCCCGTAGCGGTGCTCGTCATCGGCTGCTCCCTGGCCTGCGTCGGACTTGTCGATTCATTCGCTGCTCTGTTACTGTTGGTCACAGTTGGGGGCCTGGCCTGCGGGGCCTTTCATCCCATGGGCACAGCCATGGCCGGCAGCCTGGACGAAAGAAGACGACCACTGATAATCGCCATCTTTATCTTTGCCGGCGCACTCGGGGTAGGTTTCGGGCCCTTGTTAATTTCCCGCCTGGTCGCCGCCCATGGCCTGGGGGCCACGGCCTGGCTGTTGGCAGCCATGATTCCCGTTGTAGCCATTGCCATCCTGGCATTTCTTACCTATCACAAACTGCCTCATTCCAAACCTCCTCCTTCCCATCACCTCCGCCGCCAACAAGGACGTATTTTTTCTCGCACCATCTTGCTGCTATTCTGCATAGCCTCTTCACGCAATTTCGCCATAATCGTCTGCGGCTCCGGAATGTCCTTTCTAATGGCCGAAAAATTCCCCGACGCTGCCCTAGCTCTGCGCAACACCGGCAATGCCTCCGCCGTACTCGGACTCGCCCTGGGCTTTGGCGGCCTGCTCAGCGGACTCTTCATCCACCCCAAAAGCGAAAAGCCCGGAATCATTATTTCGCTGCTCATTACCCTCCCTCTGCTAATGCTCTTTCCTCTGTTATCCGGAGCCTGGCTGTTGGTAGCAATTGCCCTGGGCGCTGTGGCCTTAGCTTCGACTGTTCCATTGGTCATAGCCACCGGCCAACGACTGCTTCCCCACTCCTCAGCCCTAGCCTCTTCCATTTTCATGGGCTTAGCTTGGGGCACATCCGGCATCTTTGCCCCGATAGCCGTTACTTCACTCGGATCATCCATCCGCTACGCCCGGGCCATACCCATTCTCATCGCAGCGGGCCTGCTGGTTTCACTAGCCTGCACTATAGCTCTGCCGCGGCTCATTCGACCAGCCGACGACTCGCACCTTGTTCCTTCCCAAACAAACGTATAAGATAGCAGCTATGAATACGGATCAAGTCAGTCCGGAGCTGTCGGAGTTTGTGGAATTGGCCGAGCTCGCCGCTCGGGCCAGCGCCCAGGTGATTCTGCCCTACTTTCAAAGCTCCCTCAATGTGCAAACCAAGGCGGACGGCTCGCCCGTAACCATTGCCGACAAGAAGGCTGAGCAGTGCATCCTCGATCTGATCCGCAAGCATCGGCCCGACGACGGCTGGCTCGGCGAGGAATTCGGCGCCAACGAAGGCTCCAGCGGCTATCGCTGGATTATCGACCCCATCGACGGCACCGTACCCTTCATTCACGGCGTACCTTTGTTCGGCACTCTCCTGGCTGTGCAAAAGGACGGGCAAATACTCCTGGGCCTGATCAACATGCCCGCCCTGCAAGAAA
>DAOVKO010000133.1 GCA_030631725.1 Actinomycetes bacterium
AAATCGGCGTCTGCTGCGTCAGAACTCCTAAGCATACCATCTAGGTATGCCGCCGTCGTTCTTCCTTGCATCCATCCGATTTGTCTGGCAACGCGGCTCACGTCAGGTTTTGTTAGAGTGCCTTAGATATAGAGCAGCCGGCTTGATTTGGAGTTTTTCGGATGTTTAGAAAGGCTTTTGTTGTACTGGGATTGACTATGGTGGCGATGGCGGGCGGTGGCTGTGGTCTAAGCGGCATGAGCCGAACCAGCCGAGCCGCCGAGCATTATGCCAGTGCGGCCATACTCATGGACGATTTTCAGATAGAGTCGGCCCTGGCGGAGCTGGATAAGGCCATTGCCCTGGACGACAAGATGGTGCTGGCGTATTCGGCCAAGGGGGATATATATCGGCTGGAAGGTCGCTACGACCAAGCGGCCGAGTCTTACGAGCGAGCGGTGGAGCTGGATCCGGTTTCCTTTCACGACCAGTATTCTCTGGGGCTGGTTTACCAGGTGCTGGAGAAGCTGGAGAAAGCGGTGAAGGCTTACTACCGGGCCTGCCTGCTGCAGCCGGAACACTATGAGGCGAACTTCAATCTCAGTACCTGCTACCTGCAACTGGACAAGTTGGACGAGGCCCAGGAATACTGCCGGCGAGCGATGGAGCTGGACCCGAGCCGGGCACAGACCAAGGTCAATATGGGAGTGATCCACGACCTGCGCAAGAACTATGATGAGGCTATCCAATCATACAAGCGAGCTATTGAGCAGGACCCGAGCCAACCGCAGGTGTTCGTGAATCTCGGTGGAGTCTATTTGAAACGGCAAAAGTACGCTGAGGCCCAGAAGAATTTACGACGGGCGGTGCAACTCGATCCGGACCTGGCGTTGGCCCGTGAACGGCTGGGGCTGTGCCTTTACCGCCAGCGCAAGTATGAGGCGGCTTTGGCTGAGTATGAGCAAGCACTGGGGCTTGACCAGCAAAGCGCCGCGGCTCACCTGGGGGCGGGGGTGACGCAAATGGCTATGTATCTGCAAGGCCAGAAACGCGAGGAACTGCGAAATCGAGCGCTTGAACACTGGCGGCGATCACTACAACTCGATCCGGATCAGCCCAATCTGCAAGCAATTCTGGAAAAGTACACTGAGCAGGAAGTGAAGGTTACGCCGGGCGAGAGTGAAGGCTAGGGGGGTTATTTTTCAGAGCAGGTTTTGTTCGGGGTTTGACAGACGACGATCGGCACGTGGGCTTTTTGTGAGTCTACGTGCCGTTTGCGTTAAGTGGGGGAGGTTATCGGAACAGTGGGCCAGGACAACTGCGCCTGAGAAACTCATCAACACCCCCGGCAACTCGGCCGATATAACTTCCGGTACGGTAGTTATATCGAAGCTTACAAGGCCTTGGCGGTGTGTGAGCTGAACAAGACTTACCCAGGCAAATACGGTGAGTGACGAACAAACAACAGCGGATGAATTTATACGGCGGGCCAGGCGCCTGGCGGAGGATTTTCAGCTCCCCCAGGCCTTGTTGGCGGCTCGGCGGGCCAGGCAACTGGATGAGTTCAACGTGGAGGCCCATTACCTCGGCGGTGTGCTGGCTCGGCGAATGCATCGCCTGGACGAAGCTATTCAAGCCTTGGAGCGGGCCTGCTACTTGGAGAAGAGCTTGGTGATGGGGCACTTTCTGCTGGGGCATATCTATCAGCAGAGGGGAAAGGCTGCCTTGGCGAAGCATCACTATGGGCAGGTGTTCGAGGCCTTGGACTCCAGAGCGGCCGATGACCCGGTGCGCTTCGGCGAGGGTATGTCGGTGCAGATGCTGAGGGATTTATGTGCAGCGGCGCAAGAGGTCAGCAGTGGGGCAGGGTAGGAGAAATTAGATGGCTGCGACGAAGAAACCTGCGGTTGTGGATGTCGAAGCGAAGGAAGATACCGTCCAATTACTGCTGGCTTTTCCGGTAGCGGATCAATGGTTTGCCCTGCCCGCCCAAAGCGTAGTGGCTGTAGTGGAAGCGGATCGATTGCAGCCCTTGGCGGGTAATTCTGCGGACCTGGTGGGTTACGTGGGGCTGCGCGGTGGAGAGGTTCTGGTGCGGGATATGAGTGCGGTGCTGGCCCCGGGAGCGCCGGGCGGGCCGGCTGAACAAATCATATTGTTCCGAGGCGTTTCATCGTGGGCAGGTCTGATCACGGTAGGCACAGCGGAGATGGTCAGCGTACCTGTGGGGCAGATAGATCGCAAGTTGGATTCGGAGCATGCCTGCCGCTTGTCAACAGGCAGGTGGCGAGCTGGCCAGCGGACTATAACTGTGCTGGATCCGGAGCTTCTGGTTAACAGTGTCTGCCCGGTCTGCTGAAGAACTGATTTTCCACTTCATTGACGCAGGTGTTGAAAGGGAGCTAAGATAGCCCCTGTGGGGATGCTGCGCGGGGCGAGCCAATGAGCCGAAGATATGCGATTTCTATTGTGTTGTTGATTTGGCTTCTCGGCCTTGGGGTGGGATTGTGGATGGCCCGGTGGTGGTGGCGGCCGGGTGCGGCGGAGCCTGCAGTAGCCGGCTCGGGTCCGCGAGAGGAGAGGCGTTGGCAACGCGCCCAGCCAAATACGGTTGGGCCTGAGGGTATAAGCGATGCGGAGTTTGCGGCCAAGCTCGAGGAGGTGCGGCGACAGATGGGGCCCGGTTTTCGGGTGGCGGTGGTCAAGCCTTTCGTGGTAACTTCCAATCAGTCGGCAGAGGACTTTGAGGGAATCTGCCGGCATACCATTCGCTGGGCGGTGGCGATGTTGAATAAGGATTTCTTTTCCCGAGAGCCGAACAAGATTATTACCATTTATTTGTTCAGGGACAAGGAATCTTACCGGAAATACGCCTGGTCGCTATTTGCCGAGCAGCCTGCGACGCCGTACGGTTATTATTCGCCGGAACACGAGGCCCTGGTGATGAATATAGACACGGGCGGCGGTACGCTGGTCCACGAGATTGTGCATCCGTTGTTGACGGCGGATTTTCCGTCGGCGCCGAGCTGGTTCGACGAAGGGCTGGCTTCGTTGTATGAGCAGAGCCATCAGAGGGACGGGCAGATCACGGGGATGCTTAACTGGCGGTTGCCGGTGTTGCAGAAGGGACTGCGGGCGGGGCATTTTGTGGCTTTGGAAAAGTTGTTGGCCGGCAACAACGACGAGTTTTATGATGATCCGCATGGTATGCATTACGCCCAGGCGCGCTATCTGTGCTACTATTTGCAGGAGAAACGTCTGTTGCGGCGATTCTATCGGGAGTTCAAAAAAGATCATTCGGCGGACCCGACGGGGATAAAGACGCTGCTGAGAGTTACGGGCAAAGATTCGCTGAAGGAGTTGGAGAGGCAGTGGCTGGAGTTTTTGGCCCCGCTGAGTTACAGGCGCTAGGGGGTTGGCGGAAAGGAGTTGGCGATGAGCAGGCGGGATACGGCTTGTGGTTTGCTGGCGGTGGCGGCAGTGGTAATCTACATGTTGGCCTGCGGTTCTAGGCCGGCCTGGAGCCCGGACTCCAAGAGAGTGGTCTTTGCTTATGTGGATGAGCGAACGGAGACGAGTGGTTTGGCGTTGTATAATCTGGAGACGAGCCAGGTTAAGCGGATCTTCGAGAGCGAGGAGCAAGTGCTTTTTCAGCCAGTGTGGCTGGGCAAGGCGGACGAAATAGTAGCCTTGGCCGCCCGCGAAAACAACGCTTTGGACATTATCCATGTCAATCTGATTACCGGCCAGGACCGCCTGCTGAAGACCATGGCCGCCAAAGACCCCGGCAGTTCCCTGATGGTGCCGCCGGTCCTGGCGGACGGACGATACCTGTTCTTTTCGGCTCAGCCAGCTGAAGAAGACGCAGAAATGAATCTGTATCGTTTTGATTTTAAAAGCAAGGCGCTGACCATCGTCCGTAAGGGGCAAGAGCGGTTACTGTACCGCGTGGGCAAAGAGTATTGCTACTTAGGGCTGGCAGAAGATGGACTTGAGTTGGGGACCTTTAGCATCAAGAAGCTAAAGTTCAGGCGACTGGTGTTTCTTGATCAGCGGAGGTATGGGAAAGTTGCCCTCGGTCTAGCGGGTAAGGAGAACGGTAAGGAACTGGCCCTGCTATCCGAACGTGAGTTTCAGGGCCAGGAAGAATCAGACCCAGAGGAAACAGGCTTCGCGGTGCTGGTTATCAACAGGCGGGGCAAGATTGTAAAGGAGATACCGCTGGAGTCCGGGTTGAATATCAGCGGGCTGGTCAATCTGGTGTTCGGTCCCGCAGATAAGACACTCTGGCTATCGGCCGTCGTGAAGTCGGACACCGATCAAAACATTTCTTTGCTCCTCGAACTCGACATTAACAAGGGCGAGTTCCGAGAGGTAATCAGCGAACCCTTGGGTAAAGATGAGTATATTCTTCTTCAGCCGAGTGTTTCGCCGGACGGCAAGTGGTTGGCGGTTGACGTGCTAGAGCCTAAGGATGAGCCGAGGAGCGTGTTGTATTTGGTGGATCTGACGAGCCTGGAACGGAAGGTAACCAAGGTAGCTCTGCCGGCAGTTGAAATTGAGGTTGAGCCTGTTGAGGCGGAGAAAACTGAGTAGTTTCGATGGGTGTGGCGATGATCCTGGATGAATTGACCCGCGAAGTTTTCGGCTTTTTGTGCCATCAGGGCTCAGCTCGGATGTGGGAGCCGGGCGGGGCGGCTCTGGCGGCGTGCGCCCGGTGTGCGGGGGTTTATGTGGGCTTTGTTTTGGCTTTGCCCTTGATGATTCTGGCCCGCTTTCTTAGCCGACCGGTAGCCACATGGCTGCACGGGGTTTTCGTGTTACAGGTGATATTGTTCGGATTTCATCTGATCCCCCACGGGATGACTCTTCGCACCATCAGCGGCCAACTCTTTGCCCTTGGTGTGGTCTACTTTTTATTTAGAGCCATCCGGTACGATAAGTTCCGCATGAACAAGCTGAAAAGTCCCAGCAAACACACGGGCCGATGGCTCATGCGGTATTTGTTGGCTACAGCTCAGGCAGTAGTGTTGCTGCAGTTGCTGTTGCGCTTGGAATGGAGCTGGATAGCTACCTTGATTAACGTTTTGGCCCTGGTGGGGCTGGGGGTGTTTGGGGGCTTGGCGGTAGTGTTGCTGGTCGGGCTTGTCGGACACCGGCCCGGGGCCAGAAGGCCGGTTCTTGCTGATGGGTCGGGCGGTAGCTAATCCGGTTTGGCCGGGCGTTTCTTTTTCTGTTCCCGCTCTTGTTTATCCTGCTCTTTTACCACGGTTTGCTGTTGTGCCACAGCCTTTTTGTGGGCGGTGTCGCCGCGGTAGCCGGCCCGGCGGCGGTCGAGCTCTGCCAGAGCCTCTTGTCGGCCATAGAGGATCATGGTGTCTTTTTCGGATATTTTGGTTTTGCCGGTGGGTGCGCCTATATAGGTGCCGTCGGCCCTTTGAACACCCAGGACCAGAACGCCTTCTCTGGTCAGGTCGAGTTCGCCGAGAGTTTTATCGGCCACCCAGTCTTTGGGCTGGACCTGGGTCTCGGTCACGGTGTAGTGGCTGGCCAGGTGGAGCAGGCTGGAATAGTCGCGGACGTCGAGTGTGGTCCAGCGTCGCAGGGCGAGGCTGATAAGGTGTGAGAGTCTGCGGCCGATCCATTCACTGGTGAAGATGATCCAGAGGATGAGCACGCCGGCGGCGATATATATCAGGCGGGCGAGCACGGCCTTCGTATCGGCATTTACGAACGATAAAATCAGGGCGGAGACGGCGGTGGCGAAGACGGCATGGCCGAGGATCATCAATGCGCTGATGATTCGGCGGCGGACGGGATGCCCGGCGATGGCTTCGGATTCCTTGGTGGTGAAGCCCACCCCGAAGAACGCGGACTGGGTCTGAAAGCGGGCCAACTCTTCGGAGAGCCCGGTAAAGGCCAAGGCCACGGTGGCTACGCGAATGACCAGCAAGGACAGAGCCAGGACGATGATCAAGCTAACGGCAATCATAGAGGGTTCCCGTTAGTCTATCGGCTGATCGAGCTTGGGAGCGGAACGCTTTTTATTTTTTATCGGATTTTTTGGGCTACGCGCATTAGGCGATTGATGTTGTCGCGTTCGATTTCTTCGAGTTTGTTCTGGATGTGGCGGATGGTGTCCTTCAGGTCGGGCATGACCACTCGTTCGAGGACGTTGACCCGTCGGCGGGTGCGCTGGAGCTCGGTGGCCATCAGGTAGGCCTGCTTTTCCTTCTGGGCGAGTTCGAGGACGCGGTCGAT
>DAOVKO010000070.1 GCA_030631725.1 Actinomycetes bacterium
CGGTACTGTGGGAGTACAAAACGCGCGGGGCGTTGACCACGGCGATTTTGGCGATAGTAGCCTTGGCCGACGGGTTGGCCTTGCTGCTCTACGGTTTTGCCAGCAGTCTGGCGGGGATGATCAGCGGTAACGATGAATCATTACTGCGGGTGATTATACTCGGGCCGATGCGGGAGATCGGAGGTGCAGTGCTGTTGGGGGCGGCGGCCGGTTGGGTGCTGTCGTTTGTGATCAAGCGGAGGCGAGAGCAGGCCCTGATCCTGGCAATCTCGGTGGGATTGATTTTGCTGGTTGGGGGGCTGGCCACGGCGTTGGAATTCGATGTGATTCTCTCGGCCATGGTTCTGGGGCTGACGGTGGCTAACCTCGTGCCTCGCCGCAGCCGAGATACATTCGAGCTAATTAAAGCGTTTGCCCCGCCGATTTACGTGCTGTTCTTTGTGCTGGTGGGCGCTCATCTGAGTTTTGAGAACATTAGCGGCTGGATTCTGTGGTTGGCAATTGCTTATGCGGTGGGGCGGGCTGTGGGAAAAGTATTCGGCACTTGGCTGGGAGCCAGTTGGGCCAGAGCACCCAAGAGCGTACGGAACTGCCTGGGCATGTGTCTGTTCAGCCAGGGCGGGGTGGCAGTAGGGCTGGCGGTAATCGCCACGCACAGATTTTCGCAGGCCCTGCCGGGAACTACTATTGTGCCGGGGGAGATTATAGTGATGGTGATTATTGCGACCACTGTTGTGTTTGAGATATTGGGGGCGCCTTTGGTGAAGCTGGGAGTGAAAAAAGCTGGAGAGATAGGCCTGGACGTAACCGAGAAGGATCTGATCGAGTCCTACAGCGTGGGCAATGTGATGGAGAAGCATCCGCCGGTGCTGCAGGAGAACAGTCCGGCAGGGCACATTCTGAAAGTATTCAGCGATTACGAGAGCTTGTGCTATCCCGTGGTGAATGCTCAGGGCAAACTGACGGGGGTGATAACAATCGGCGAAGTCAAGGAGGCCTTTGCCACGCGAGCTTTTCAGGAATGGGTGCTGGCTTATGATCTGATGGAAGCGGTGCTGGACAAGACCACGGCCCAGACGCCGTTGCATGAGGCCCTGGAACGGATGCGCCAGTTCAAACTGGACTATCTGCCGGTGGTGGCGGGGGCGGATGACGATAAACTGGTGGGTCTGGTCGAGCAGCGCAGCGTCAACCGGGCGTTGGCTGAAGAAATCGTTCGCCGGCAAAATCTGGCAGACAATTCACACCAGAATATGTAAGAGGCCGGGTATGGTTTGGCAGGACAATAGCGAGGATTAAGAACAAAATGGACAGGAGTTCGGTATGAGCCTGAAAGTGTGGATGAACGGTGAGCTGGTCGCGGCAGAAGAGGCGAAAATAGGCGTTTACGACCATGGTCTTTTATATGGCGACGGCGTATTCGAGGGCATTCGAACTTATCAGGGAATCGCCTTTCGACTGCAACAACACCTGGAGCGTTTGTACAGGTCAGCCGAGGCGATCCGCCTGGTGATACCATATACCCCCCAGCAGCTCAGCGGAGCAATCTACGAGACGATGAAGGCCAACGGCCAATCGGAGGCCTATATTCGCCTCGCGGTAACTCGAGGCGTGGGGGATTTGGGGGTGGACCCAATTACGACGAAGGGGCCGACGGTGTTTATCATTACGGATAAGATGGCTCTATATCCCAAGGAAATGTACGAGAAGGGGATGAGCATAATAACCGCCAAGACCATTCGCACGCCGTCGGGGTCCCTGAATCCGAAGATAAAGTCGATGAACTATCTGAATAACATTCTGGCTAAGATAGAGGCCAGCGATGCGGGAGTGGCCGAAGCCCTGATGCTCAACTACGAGGGGTATGTAGCCGAGTGCACGGGTGATAACATCTTCATCGTGCGGGAGGGGAAAGTGCTGACATCTCCGGTGGCCTCGGGAATCCTGGAAGGGATTACACGCGATTGTGTGCTGGAATTGGCCGGACAAAATGGAATCGAGGCAAAAGAGACAAATTTGCTACCCGATGATTTGTACGGCGCGGATGAATGCTTTCTAACGGGGACGGCAGCGGAGATCATTCCGGTGACCAAAATAGACGGCCGGACTATCGGGACGGGCGAGCCCGGCCCGATCACCAAGCTTCTGATAGAGAGTTTCCACAAATACGTTAATAGCCAGGGGCATTCCAAGCCTCCGGGTTCTCCCTAATCGTGTTTACCATTGCAAAAGCGCCTAGGCTAAGCGGCTGCGCAGTTGGGTGGCGCTGAGGCCCAGGACGAGGATTTGTTTGCGCGGTTGGGTTTGGCCGCTGAGAATCTGTATCTGAGCGGGGCGAAGGTTAAGGAGTTTGGCGAGGAGTTTGAGCAGGGCCTTGTTGGCGGCGCCCTTTTCGGGAGCAGCGGAAACGGCAACCTTGAGGGCTTGGCCGAGAGTGCCAAGCAGGCGGGAGCGGCTGGAGCTGGGAACGACCTTGACAGCGAATCGGCAGCCACGGGGGGTATCGGTGATTTTCAAGGCAGAGAGGTCGGGGGACATGGTTTGAAGTCTATATGAGGATAAGACAAGCCGGCGGGGGGAATCGAACCCTCAACCCCAGCTTTACGAAAGCTGTGCTCTACCGTTGAGCTACGCCGGCACGAACTGTCGAGCTGCAGTCATCTTACCAAAACCAACGGGGCGGTACAACAGGGAGGCTTTGCCGGCAGGAAGCTTTTATCAGACAGCAGGTTTGGGTAAGGTGGGGGGAACTTCTCAAGCAAAATGACGGGTAATCGCGTGGAAGAATATGCCTTGACAATCCACATCCCTATCCTCAGATGGTTCTCCCAGCTCACCCCGCCTGAGGTGGAGCTTGTAGGGCTGCGAGGTAAGGGTTCTGTTTTCGGGCAAGGGAGTACCCCCCAGACCGGGCGGCTTCGACTGTAAGAACCTCCCCTCAAATGCGCGATACAAAAGGAATCCGGCCTGGAGCCTAATCCGTAAGAGCACCTTTTTAGAAAATACCTGCGAAACACCGTCCGAACCGTCCAAACCGTCCGAAGGTCGAGGCTTCAGGGCAGGGATCTTAACTCTGGTCAAAACCTGCCAAACCGCAAATCTGTAAGAAGACATCTTCAGAAAAGGTCTGCTTAAGACCGTCCGAACAGCGCAACCGTCCGAAAGCTAGACAGCCGCTCCCGGGCGGGGGGTCACGCCAGGTGCCAACTACCATACCCCCAATAGACACCAAAAACGGGCTTTTCTCGCGTATTTTTTCCCATCCACACGGCCAGCCGTGCGTTAGGGAATATTCAGCGCCAACCCTCGGCCAGAGTGAGGCGTTACAGGAGGAGGCACGAGGACAGAAGGCACTTTTGTCGGTCCGAAGAACAATGCTTTGGTCTGTGGAGTGATCCTTGATTGGCCCGATAGAAACCAGCATCGCCTACTTAGATTCTTCCGAGCCGATAGTAACAGGTTTGGATTCTACTTTGAACGGTCCACCCATCTCGACCGTCGCAGTAAACGGGCCTTTTACACCCTTGGGCTCTCGCCACGAGAGCGAACAGCTGCCGCCTCAGCCATACTCGAAGCTAAAACGCCGGTCGTACGAACCGTCCGCGTTCTTGATGTGGAGCTTGGGCGCAGGCGGCCTCGAACCCTTACGGGTCAGTATGATGCGTTCGCCATGCTGCCCCGAAAGCTTGGGATCAGAAAAACGGTGAGTGCTTCCTTGCTGCCGTACGGATACCGAGGCAGTAAGTGGTTCGCCCAAATCGAGCTGGGGTTCGGTGTCTTTGGCAACCTTCAGAACGATCGGTTCACTAGGCCCACTAGCCACCAGTTCCCATGACAAGCCTGCTTTGTCTTTCCGCTTTACTTCCCAGTGATTCACCCGGTATTTGCCGAGCGGAAGTTTGACCTGCCCGTCCGTTGCCGACAGAAAGAAAAGCCCGTTGGTGCCCCCGGCACTGAGCAGAGTCAGCCCCCCGGACACGCGGACGGTGCCTATGACCACGGCCTTTGGCTGGGAGAACCGAACAAAGGCCCCATCGCGGGCGACCACCAGCCTATGGAGTTTATCACCGAGCTGGATGTATTTGCCAACCCGTCCTATGATTAGTTTGTCATCCGTGGCGACCTTTATCTGGTCACTTTTGGAAAAGTCCAGGTAGGAATCATCGAAGGTACCGTTGGCGTTGGCGTCGAAGATTACGATGTGGTGCTTAATCCCCTCGATCTTGACATCACCTTCGTACCAACCGGCAGCTGTAGCTACTAGGCGCTTGGTCTTACTTCCCGACAACCAGAGATCCAGATTCAGGTGTAATGCAACTGGGCCGTCCTCGCCGGTCAGTAGCACCTTGACTTGGCGAAAATCAGCGGACTGCGTAGCCCCGTAGGACTTTGGACTGCGGGCTCGCACAGGAGTTTCGTCAGCCAGACTGGCGTCGGCATCACTGTCGATAAACAGCTGACCATACTGGCTGCTATTTGTGCTCTTATCAATCGCCAGCCAGAGGAAGCCAGCCGGGGTCATTGGTGTTTTCCACTTGGCAAACAGCGGATCTTCGCCGGCGAATTGGGGCAGCAATACCCCCTGGGGTCTTTGGTCTGTAAGTTCCAGGTTTTGGCCGGGCGTCTTGCCGACTATCTTGGCTGCTCCGGCCGAGCTTCGATATCCCAACCACTGGTCTTGGCTCTCCGCAGCCACCTGCGAACCAGGCAGACACAGCAGGAGAGCCGCGAGCAAAATAGGCAGGAGCCTTTGCCTTGTCGGAGGTCCCTTGGATATTGAGTAACTTCTAATCATCGTCTTGCCCTCCCGGTCTGCGGTTATTCGGAGATTTCCTTCAGTTTACCGTCCAGATCCGCCAAAGGGAAGCCTTCAACTCGGACAATGTGCTTAGCATCGGTCAGAATCAACCACGGCAAGCTGCGGACACCCCAGGCAGGAAGTATTCTCGGTGCAGCATCAGCCTGGACCTGGCCGGTAGGTAATTCTATGTTGGACTCGGCGAGCCACTTCTTGAGCTTTTCGGCTTCGACTGTGCTGGCATGAACGCCAACAACAGCCCCACCTTTTTTAGCCAAGTCGTCCGTCATCTTCGCCAGCTCTTTGATGCAACGCCTTGATGGCCGCTGCTCCATATCCCAGAAGCAGATCAGCAGGTGCTTGCCTTTGATATCACCTACAGCGGGCTGCAAATTGAACGGCTCGAGGCCCGGAAGGGCTTCGCCGACCAGCGTTGTGCTTCCAGTCGCCCGAGCAGTGACCCTCCGGCCGCCTGCAACGGTAGAAACGAGTTGCTCGCTGATGCTCAGCTCGAGTCTGTCCAGGTCCAAGGGCTCATCGCTGCGTCCGCCGGGCATCTCCGGGACAATGAACTCATGCGTGAGCCTCGCCTGGATCGAGGGCCGACCAGGTGAGGCGATGTTTTCTCCGCTGTAGATGTAGGCCCGTAATTGGTATGCACCAGCCGGAACGTCTTCGACACGGAAGGAGCCATCTGGTTGAATTATGAAGCTGAAGTGTTTCCGCTTGCGCTGGGCTTCTTCCATGGCCTTCTTGTATGCCTGTCCCTCTTCGGTCAGCAACCATTTTTCGTAGCCTTCTCGCCAGATCTTCGCCTCATCCTGCCACATGGTCTGGATAGCCTTGTCCAGAGCAGCCCAATCGGCGGGCCGCTCCGGCGGCTTTGGATAATTCATCTCAACATCAATCTTTGTGCTGAAGGACACCCGGCTATTGGCAAAGCTCAGGTCATCTCGCCCAGCTGGCTTAACCACGCGACCAATAACTGGTCGGCCCTTGCCCCCAAGTTGCACATGCGCCGTTTTACCCGGTTCGACCTTAACCCTCTCCCGCTGCCGGCTGCTCCACATTCTTTCGCCGACCTGGACGTAGCGCCCTACAAATACCTCCCCGGCAGGTACACGATCGAAGGCAAACTGACCATCCTGATCGGTACTCGTTTTTATGTCGTGATAGACCCGCGGCCGGTCACGGCTGCCGGGCATACTCCTGTCAATCGTAATTCTCTCATTAGCGCCCAGCTTTGAGCCGATTAAGAGTTTCCCCTCAATCTGCCCCCATGGCTCGAGCCTGATGTCCTTGGATTTTTCGTAGGCGGTCTCGTCCACCTCCTTGTACCCCGCATCATGGAGAACCATGATACACCACGGGTCCACCTGTGGCGGGAAACTGTACTGGGCATCGGGTCCCGTGGTTATTGTTGGGCACCTCTGACTGTGGATCCGGCGGCCGTTTTGGATATAAGCTCCTTGCGAAGGTGTAGCCAGGATCGCCTTTGCTCCGGCAGCGGGCTTTCCGTCCGGCAAATATATCACCCCGGCCAAGCCCTCGCCCTTTTCTAGCTTGAAGTCAACAACCACTTCGCCCTCATCGTCCGCGATTGATCGGGAAACGGCTGGCAAGTATCCGTCGGCCTCGATCCGCACAAAGTGCCCTGGGCGCGTCGAGCTGAATGTCAGTTCATAGGTACCATCAGTATACTCTGCATCCACCCCCCGACGTTCCCAGTAGGGCGATCCGCCGCGTCCCCAGTCGATCCCCGGAATGGTCCGGAACTTCTCGATCGGTTTTCCGCTCTTAGCATCGACAACCTTGCCGCGCACCAGCAAGGGCCGAAGCAGTGTAATAAGGTGTTCCTCGTCGGATGGTGAGAGGCTGTGGCGGCGTACACTCATGTAACCTTCTTTCACGATATCGAATAGAACCTCATCCGCCGGGGCATCTGTCCAGGTGAAGCGTCCCTCGGAGTTCGTACTGGTGCTCCAGTCGATGGCCCGGCACTCCCGCCAGGCGTCGGCCACTGCCCGCGCTCCGGCGACGGGCTCGCCGCGGGCATCGATGACCCGGCCGCGGATCGTCCGTCCTTTCTCGAGTACGAAACGCAGTGGTTCCATGTTCGCCTGAACGCGAGGACGCATCATCGCTGGACCGAAGCCTCCCTTCTGTACCGTCAGGATCATTTCACCTAGCCTGGAATTTGCGAAACGGAAGCGGCCTTGCTCATTGGTATACGTGTGCGGATACTCACTGCCCCAGCGATCACGTCCTTGTTTGACATGAGCGCCGCTGATTGGTTTACCTTCCGCATCGACTACAAAACCAACAACCTCCACGCCTCGTTTAAGAATCATAATCCCTGTCTGATCGCGGAGCCTCTCAATTGGCGGGGCGGCAGTCGATCCATACATTGGGTCGCTGACGTAATCCGGGTGTGCCAGTCGAATGACCAGACGATCTAAGTTGTCTGGTAAAGGAGGCGTTTGCCAGCAGCCTTTGGCGTCCGTGAAAACGCTGACGTTCCGGCGAGCGCGAAAGCCAGGCTCGCGCTCCCCCGTGATCAATATGCTAACAGCCACAGACTCGACCGGGTTGTCCTGTTCATTTTGCACTATACCGCCGTACTGCAGTGCTGGTCTAAGTGTGACCTGTTCCGGCAGAGATCCAGTGTAGCGTCGATCTCCGGCCTCGACAGTCGCCATACCCGTCTTAGAGATTCGCAATGTGTGTCTGCCGGACCTGTTGGCCAGCGGTGTGAGTGTCGCCTGGCCGTTTTTGTCAGTGCTAGTTGAGCGAGACCAGTTGGAACGTTCGCTATCGACGGTTACAGTAGCGCCTTCAACAGGGTTGTTATTCTGATCTACGACGCGGACAGAGACTGAGGTGCTGGGTTTGATTGGTTGAACCACCACGTGCTCAGCCTCAGATTTGAAACGCAGGCCGATCAGCTCGAACTCCGCTGGTGGCTGCTTGCCACAGAACACCCCCAGCGCCATGCCGATAATCTCAGCCTTGGGTTTTAGCTTGCGAAGGTCCGCACGCAGCTCGCGGACTGTGCCGTCGGCAACCACCTGTTCAGTGCTAAACGGGCAAATCCCTCCGGCGTTGGGACCTCGGGTATCGTCCAACCATAGAAGATAGTTACCGCTATGCGTGTTGTGTGCTCTATAGGTCAATACGGCAATAGGATATCGTTGTGGGTCGAACGGCATGGTGAAATAGTAGGTCCAGACGTGCCGACGGTCGGCCTCGGCCACAACAAACCGCGGATAATCACCGCTCTCGTCCAGAGCCACCAACTTCGTGTCCTGTCCGCCGGCCCAGGAAGATGACACCCAGAGAACATTCGGCTCGATCACCACAGCCTTTTCCGGCGGCATCTGCTCAATCGCTCTAGCAGTCCCGCAGGACAGAAAACCGAGCATCAGTAAAAGGCTAAACCTCATTAGTCTTTTGTTGGTCATGACTTAGCTCCTCAGGAATGCTGCCCCCTCTGCAGGCTATTATACGGGGTCTTCCACTACACGTCCAACGCAAATCCTACTTCCCCCGCAGCCGTTGATACCGTTTCCGTAGTGACTCAACACCTCGCCGCGACTGGCGTTCGGGGGGCCTGCCCCCCTCGGCGTTGAGGCCAGGAAGGAGAGACTAGGATTATACCGGAGATCGTGCATTTCCTCCCATCCGCACGGCCAGCAGTGTGTTCAAAGTATAACTTTATACGCGCCATTGTTGTAAGTGATGCTAATAGCAAAGGCTACGACGTGGTTCAAAAGGAACGGGCCACCCGTCAAGCCAGCACCTTGGTTAGGGAACCAGATCGCGTCATAACTAGTCCTCAATCCTTTCGAGACGGAAGACTACGGGCCTGAACCCGTCTGTGCAACAGGCAAGCACCTTTCCTTTCTCGTTCATCCACGGATAATTAGCCCCGAATCGAAGTCCGCTTATGAAGCGGAAAATATCAGCAAATGCACCCGGGCAGAACCCTTGCGGCATGTCTCCTCCGACAGTGACAAACTCCTGGCCTTCAGTGAACATGCCACAAACTGGATCCATCTTGGCGGAGCATCCCAGGTCAGCATTCCCGTGGATCTCGTTGAAGTCTAGCCGCGTAACTACTGTGATCCTTACTTTGGTCATTAGATTCTCCTTTCGTATATGTCTCTTTTCCACTTGCTGGTGTTTGTCCAGATGTGGGTTTAACGATTCGACGGTCATGTCTATCTCAACAACTGTCAACCCCTCCGCTCGGGGTTGAGATGTTCTCTCTGTTTGCAAGTGCGTTTTTGATGTTTTTCCCAACAGGTTGTTGGTTGGCCGATTTTCTACCATTTGACAGGCCTTTAGGGAGCTAAAACAACACTTCGCTGCATGGCTATTACCTTCTTCACGTTTTTGACGATAGTAAACCTCCGCCCAAGGGCACACCACCTCCTTGGAATGCTCACTTCTGGAAAAGAGCCCATCGCCTGTTTCCGGCAACCCTGATACGGAGCCCTCGTAGGGCGATGTTCTCTCAGACCTCTGAACAGGCGTTGCGACGCAGACCGGTGATCTCAACGAAACCCTGGTTGGGTTGGCACGGGGCGACCGTGACCGCGTCGTTACATTAGACTATCTCCTGGGCAATGTTATCAAGTA
>DAOVKO010000155.1 GCA_030631725.1 Actinomycetes bacterium
AAGGACTTGCGGCAGTGGAAGGCAGCGGGGGTGACAAGAGGGCAACTCCAATCCGTAATCGAACAGAGCAAACCGCTTCGTGTTGCAATTATCCACGGGGTCAGGGAGGGCCGCTGAAGATGAATGATCTAGAAGTCAAGCTAGAGGTCCGAGAAGCTAAGGGTTCCAAGCTGACTATAGCCGTAGTGCCGGATGGGAAGGCTCCGCATGTCGAGAAAATAGATATAGCCATTCCAAAACAGCGAGAGGGCCTTATCAAACATCTTGGCAAGAAGTATCCCGCACTTGCTGAAGAGTACAAAGCTGATCTGGAAAGGGAGCTTGATTCTATGGCTGATGAATACACTCGCCAGCCAGTCGGCACTGATCCAAAAGGATCAGAGGAACTGGATGTATCCCGCATCGTCAGGCCGCATCTGTTCCATGTCCCAGAGGTATCCGGCTTGCTTGTACCTGTGGCCACAATAAGGGACGGCAGGCCGGTCGGATCATGGCAGCTGCTGGTACAGTGGGCCAGCGGCAAAAGAGAGTGCCGGGAGTTGGAAGAGCACCTTATCCTGCCCAATGGTGATCGGCTGTGGTTGCATCCTATACCTGCCCCGCCCCTGCCCGGCACACAGTCCGGGTGGACAGCACGCGGGCGGCGGCATTGGTTGGAAGGTTACACACCCCAGCCCGAAGAAGTATTCAAGGAATTAGCCGACAGCTTTGCACACTTTCTTGACTTCCAGCTTGCCGAGGCAGCTGGGCATACAGCAGTTCTGACGTTGTGGACCATGCTAACCTATGCCTATCCAGCCTGGCCGGCGGTCCCGTATCTGTGGATAGGCGGTCCTTTGGGAAGCGGCAAGAGCAGAGTCTTCGAGGTTTTGGCTCGACTGGTGTATCGTCCACTGGCGTCGTCCAATATGACCGCTGCCTGCCTTTTCCGCACCCTGCATGACCAAGGAGGGACACTGCTGCTGGACGAGGCTGAAAGACTCAAGGATCGCACCCCTGAGGCCGGTGAGATGCGGACTATCCTCCTGGCTGGTCACAAAACGGGAAGCCCGGCACGCCGCCTTGAGCGAGTTGGAGACGGCTTCCAGGCAAAGGCATTCGATGTATATGGCCCCAAGGCCATAGCTGGCATAAGCGGTCTTCCTCCGGCTCTGGCCTCACGGTGCATTCGGTTGATGATGTTTCGGGCCGGGCCAAACTCATCCAAACCGTGCCGTCACCTGGACACTGACTTATCACGGTGGTCAAGACAACGTGACGACCTGCATGCCCTGGCCCTGGCCAATGGACCAGCTTTCTTGCGATTGCCTCAGCACATGGACTTATGCGGTCAGATGAGAGGTCGGGAGATGCAGGTCTGGCAACCTATTCTGGCTGAGGCCCATCTGATCGAAGAGGCTGGAGCCGAGGGCCTGCTGAAAATGGTTCAGAATCACGCTAAAGTTTCTATAGAACAGATCAGCGAAGATACCTCTCCTGAAGTGGACGAAGTATTGCTCCGGCTACTGGCCGAGTCAATTGAAACTCACCCCCAAGGCATCACGCCGTCAGAGTTGCTGCAAAAGGCCAAAGATCAGGAACCGTCCTCGTTTGACCGCCGGAGTCCGCGCGGCGTGTCTACAGTATTGAATCGTTACGGGCAGAGAATTCACCGCGTTGGGGGAAAGTCGCTCAGGCCATTATGAGGCACAGCGACATAAACCTGACGATGTCGAGGTACACGCACACCTACAGAGGCCAAGAATCCGAAGCGGTCGAGGGCTTGCCGGATTTTTCGCTGCCCGGCCAGAGGGGCCAAAAAGCCTTAGCAACCGGAACGGACGGCAAGCCGGTCAATGCTATTCAGAACGGCTCAGACCAGTTGACACCTAAATTGACACCTACGGCTTTCTCTGGATATGACCCGTCGGCAACGGTTGGCATGACGCAGGGTAATACTGGAGAAATCCTCCGCAGCCATAAGTGTTCAAACAGAGGGCAGTTAGACAACAAAAGCGACCGTTTGTCCGCGAATGACATCGACGAAAATCAAGCGCGCCCGGCAGGACTCGAACCTGCAACCTTCGGATTCGAAGTCCGCGACTCTATCCAATTGAGCTACGGGCGCAGGATATTGCGAATTTCGCATTGAATTTGCCAAAGGCAACTATATGGCCCAGAGTAATCAGGGTCAAGTGAGTCCTTGACGGCTGAGGGGCAAGGGGCAAAGTTCGATTGCGTCGGGAGGTAAACAGATATAGAATAGTGTCCGGGTAAATCAAGGGTGTAGATACCAGAGGAGAAAACAAGTAATGAGCACGCGGTCGGTAGTCATCCTGCTAATAGTGGCCCTGAGCCTGGCGGTAATGGTGCTGCTGTTCGAGCGAGAGGTGGGGCGGGAAGTTGAGCCTGGTCCCGACGAGTACAAGGTGTTCAAGGCCTACGCCAAGGATCAAGTGAAGTTGGTGAACCTGGTCAGAGGAGACCTGACCGTGCAGCTGGTCCGGCAGGGGGAAGGATGGCAGATGAACTCGCCGGTGCGAGCAGTGGCTGCGAGCAGCCGGGTAGAAAAACTGCTGGAGCAACTGGGGGACCTTATGGAAGTGGCCAGGCCCATCAAGGGCCAAGCGGGCGAGAAGATCGACCTGGAACAGTATGGGCTGAGCAACCCCTGGGGAAAAATCATCGTCAGCTACGGGGGCGTGACGGGGGCCCAGCTGAGCCTGGGACAGCGAACAAGAAAGCATAACCAGCTTTACGCACGTCTGGGAGAAGAAAACCGGGTGATGGTAATCGATGCGAAGGTTATGAAATTGCTGGAGGAGGTAGCAGCTGACGAGAACTTTTACCGGTCGCGAAGGATTTTCCAGGACAAACACATCAATAAAGCTCTGAGTATTGAATTGGTCTCAAGCCAAATGCCCAGTGAAAAGTCGATCGTGTTGGTAAAAGACCAAAACAGCGGTCGCTGGCTGCTGAGCTTACCGGTGAAGGATCGGGCGGATGGCCAAGCGGTGAGGAAACTACTGGATAAGTGCGCGGATCTGCGGGTGGTGGAGTTCATTCTGAATATTGACCAAACGAAGCCGGCAGATCAGGCGAAACTGGTCCAGATGCTGGAGGTGTACGGTTTGACGGGCCGGGGCGAGGCGGGAGCTGTGCTTGTTGAGGCAGAAGGAATGCAGGTGGTGCTGGTGCACCTGGGGCGGGCAGACAAGCAGGGCAAATTCCGCTACGCCCTGGTGGAGAACAGGGCAATGCTGGCGGGCAATCGGGAGTTGGTGAAGATTCCGGCGGAGTTCGTGGAGGTTTTGCCCAGATCGGCCGAGGCCCTTAGAGACAGAAGGTTTCTGAGCTTCGAGAGCCAAGCGGTAAACGAGGTGCGGACAAGCGGTCCGGAAGGGGAAATAGTGCTGGGGCAAGGAAGATCAAGCGAGGGCCAGGTAACAGGCCAATGGCTAATCCAGAAGCCGCTCGAAACCGCGGCGGATAAAGATATCGTAGAGAGCTTTCTGAAAGAGCTACAAGAGCTAAGGGCTAGAAGCTTTGCGGGCACAGTCAGGGCCGAGATGGGTTTTAATAATCCTTATCTGAGAATAGAGGTGAACAGCGACGAGAAAGGTAAAGGCGGGAGCTTGGAGATCGGGGCACTGACAGCGAACAGCCAGGCCCGCTATGCCCGGCTAAAGAGGGATAGGGTAGTACGGCGAGTAGATGCGGCCAAGGTCGACGGACTGGTTCACGATAGTTTGTATTTCTACGAGCGGAAGTTGGCAGACGTGGATCGAAGGAAGGTAAAAAGTTTTAGGATCACAATGGCGGGGGACCAGAAGGATGAAGTGGAGGCGGTCTATAAGGAAGATCAATGGTGGTTGAGCAAGCCGGTGGCAGTGCGTGCGGAAAGTGGCGTCGTCAGAGGTGTTCTGGGTATTTTTAATCCGCTGCGGGCCCAGCGGATAGTGGCTGATGGGGTGGCTGAAAATGATACGGCGGCATTGGGGCAATACGGTTTGGATGAGCCAGGATATAAACTGACGGTGGTTCAGAAGAAGGATGCCGGCACGGAGCCGAGTGAACAAGAGGGCGAAGAGACAACGGCTAAGGCAACTCAAGAGCACGTCCTGCTGATAGGCAGTGCAGTCGCGGATGGGCAAGATGAAGAATACTACTCTCTGCTGCGAGGCAGAGAGGTGGTCTTCACCATCAGAAAAACAGCAGTGGATAAGCTGGGTGGCGACTTGAGAAGCAAGAAGGTTTTGCCGCTGACTAACCGGCAGATCGCCAGACTGAGTAAGGTGGAGATAATTCGCCCAGGTGAGCTGCTGTCTCTGGAAAAGCCGAGGGAGAACTGGCAGGTAGTGGCTCCGAAGAAGTTTTGGCCGAATCAAGAAGCGGTCAAGAGATTGCTGGAATCGATAGTTGTGCTCAGTGCAGCGGAGTTCGGGACAGAGCCGGACGAGAAACAGTACGGCCTGGATAAGCCGACTATGACGGTGAGCGTTGGACTGGCTGAGGAGCAAGGGGATAAGCAAAAGGTCTATCGTTTCGTCGTCGGAAAGCTGCTAAAGGACAAAGGCTATGCAATCAAGACGGAAGATGAGGATATAGTGCGGCTGGTTGCGGCTGAGAAGCTGGAGGCGTTGGGGCAGAGCTACCTGGCATATCGTAAGAAAGAGATGCTGAGCTTGAAAAGGGATAAGATACGAGGCATCGAGATTGTTCACGGCAAGGGGAAAGCCCAACGGGCCGAACGGGACCAAATGGGCGGCTGGCAACTGAAGGTTCCGGCTGGGGGGGCACTGGAGTTGGCAAAGTTAGATGCTATTTTGAAGCTGATGAGCGGGCTGCGGGCTAAGGATCTGGTGGCAGATACATTAGAGCAAGATAGGGAGTTTGGGCTGGATAAACCGGCTTTGACGGTCACTATCGAAGCGGTGGGGGAGGAAAATGAAAAGGTCATCTACACTCTATTGATCGGAGCAGCGGTCGAGGACGAGAGCGGGTCGCGCTATGCGAGGCTGGAAGGGGATTCTACGGTTTTTGTGCTGGCGGGCGAAGATGTCGATGTGCTGGAAGAAGGGCTGGTGTTTGAGGTGGGGAATTAGGAGGTACAAACCGGTAAGATAGGTTACAGATTATGCTAAGCACATAGGTAACAGTTGTTGGCTATGATGGTCCTCAAAAAATGGAGGACCGATTATGCCTTGGCAACAGACCTGTGTTATGCAAGCTATGGTGATCG
>DAOVKO010000175.1 GCA_030631725.1 Actinomycetes bacterium
GCCGGTAGCCCAGGCCCAAACGGATGCGGAGATGGCCGAACTGGAAAATCTGCTTGCCGGCATTTCCGGTCCGGTGTTTCAGGGTAAAGTTCACCGGGCGCCTGAGGCAAAAGCGGCGCCGTCCGAGCCGACAATCGTAATAGCCCCAACACCATTGCCAAAAGTTGCGCCGCCGGCTGAGCCTTCAGTGAAGATCGTAAAAATTGAACGGGTCCAAAAAGAATCCGTCGAAGCAGCAGGCGGACACGTTGCAGCCAAGCCCACGGAAGAAGAGGTTGAAAAACCGATCATAAAGGTCGGTCCCGTCCAGGAGGAAGCCGGCGAAGCCGTCGCAGCCAAGGACGTCGCTGAAGGGGTTGAGCTTCTTGTTCCGCCTCTTATCGAGGAGGCCCCAGCCGGCCAGACTGAGCCTATCGTAACCGTAAGGCCCCCGGCTGAGCCGATTGTTCAAGTGCCTGTTGAACCCGAGCCCGTCGTTGAGATAGTCCCCCCTGCCGAAGCGGCTCCGATTGTTACCATCAAGCCCGCCCCGCCGGCAACGGCTCTGGGCCCATCTCATGGCAAGGACCGCATGGCCAAGCCCTGGGAGCGTCTGGGCAATCCAGCCGCTGCCGCCCGCGACTTCTACAAGTACGCTCCCAGCCTGAGCAACTACTAAGCACTTCCATTTACATCCAACTCTGCCGCGTAGGGCCACTGCCGATAGACTTTTGCGCTGTGCGGGAGCAACGCATGCGCGATTGAAATGGCTTTTAGTGGCCAGCCGTTCGTGGTATACTGCCCAGACCCGATACGAGAATAATTTGCTTGTGACCAAAAAGAAAGAGTAAGGGGCAACGGCATGTCAGAGAACAACAGCCACAATGGAATTGATAAGGATGACTTCGGATGTTTTTATACTTTGGGCTCTGTGTGCTCTGCTATGGACATGGGACTTGATCTGTACCGGGCGGAAAGGGAAGAATATCTACATACTGTATTTAGCAAACTGAATCTGGATTCAAAAGACTTGTTGAAAAGGATTGAGACCACAGCAAAGATTCTTGTTGAAGGTGCTGGTGATTTGCCCTCTTTAGATTGTGTAGGCCTCCCTAAGATTTTTTCTGACCTTGCACATGGGAAAAACTTTCGGCTACACGACAATCTGATGCACGAAGCACTATTGGAAGGCGTGGAATATCTTGTCAGCTGTGAGCTTCTGCGAATCGGTGAAGATAGCACCGAAAGAGTGTGGAAACTGCTTTTGCTCGCCCAACCGGTTTCGCCGAGCTCCCGAGCGGCAAGTTTTCTCAAACGAGTCAGCCGTTGCTATATTTATGGATTCGACCCGGAGTGTGTAGTGATGTGCCGAGGCGTTCTTGACGCCGAATTTGAGGCTGAGATTTCGACTGACCTATGCATAGATGTGGTGGGGGCACGTCGCCGAAGACCCAAAATAAATGGTCATCCTCTGTTTACCCTTAACGAAAGAATAATAGTGGCGGAAAAGACTGATAGCATCAGTAAAGAAACCGCTAAGAAGGCGCACGAAGTACGGAAGGCAGGTCGAGATGTGGTGCACAAGTGGCCAAAAGTGCCTAAGGCTTTTGGTGATTCATTTAGGATTATTGGAAAGACACTGACGGTTATAAGAGAACTTAGAGATCGCCCAATTGAGACATAACACCAATCTTACGCAAAGACTGCTCGAAAAACGCTGGCGACAAATCAACAAGCTTCTGAACGAACCAAACCTAAAACATAGGAGGGCAACGATGACTATTGAAGAACGCCTTGAAAAACTGGAGAAGGAACTGGCCTGCCTGCGCAAACAGGCCCGCGGAAGATGGTTTAACCGCTGGCTGCAACCGGCCGGAGCCGCGCTTGATGAGATCCGCGCTAAACAATTTGTCCTTGAGGACGAGAAGGGGAAAACCCGCGCTTGGCTGACCATGACCGAGAAGGGGCCTGCGCTATATCTGTATAACAAGGAGGGTATACCTCGCGTTGTCCTGTCCGTGACCGAGGAGGGACCTTTGGTGGGCCTGTATGACGAGAGAGGTATGGACCGCGCTGCGCTGACCGTACTCGAGGGCACGCCTAGCCTGAGGCTGTCTGACCAGAAGGGCAAGGCCGGCGCTAAGCTGATCGTGCTTGAGAGCGGGCCGGTGCTGGGCCTGCTGGACGAGAAGGGCAACCTGCGCGCCACACTGGCTGTAGGCAAGGGCAACCCGATGTTGAGCCTATCGGACGATAACGGCAACCTGCGCGCCGCGCTGGCTGTGACCAAAGACGGGCCTGGGCTGAAGCTGTCCAATGAGAAAGGTGGGGATTGCGTCAGACTGGCCGTGGTCAAGGATGAGCCAATGATGCATCTGTTCAATGAGAAAGGTGATGAGAGTTGCATCGGACTGTTCAGGGCGAAGGGCAAGCCGATGTTGAGCCTATCGGACGATAACGGCAACCTGCGCGCCGCGCTGGCTGTGACCAAAGACGGGCCAGGACTGCAACTGCTCGACGAGAAAGGCAATACGATGTGGGAGGCACCGTGAGAAAAGCGGTGATCAACAATTACAATGCGAGGAAAGGCCAGCTCGAAAAGGGATGACGGCAAGCCAATCACGCGCTGGCGAGGGCTTGGTCGCGTCGGCAGGCGCGGTCAAGGGCGGGCAGGACATATCGGCTGACGACTTCTTCCCAACTCATCTTCTTGGCGAGTTCATAGCCGCTTTGTATTAGCTTCGCTAGTTCATCCTGCGAAGCGGGCAGGCGTTTGAGGATTTCCTGGGCTACGCCGGCGGCGATGCCCTCTTCAATAACTTCGCGCTTGGCCCGGTCGATGGCCAAGATGTCGGGCAGGTCAGGCTGGCCGGGGCCCAGATCGGTGTAGTCGGCGATAATGACGTTGGGCACGGGAGTTTTGCCGTTTGTGGCTCTGACGAAGCCGACGCAGCCGCAAACATTCGAGACTACGCAAAGAGTGCCGAAGCTCAACGGCTCGAGCTGGGAGATGCCGAAGGGCTCATAAGTCGATTGGCCGAACTCCAGGTCCGAGCCGCGGCGAAGGTCCACAAAGCTCATATTCTTGGGCATCCGCCGGCCGCAGGTGGCCCGATCCCAGCCGAACTGGTTGACGAAGACGACCTTCACGGCTCGGCTCTGGGCGTTGATCTCCTGGACGCCGCTGTAAAAGAGGGCTTCGCCGGCGGTCAAGTCGCCGAGTCCTTCGCGGTGGACGACCGGCCAATGCCACCATTGCTCCATATTGTAGATGTCCTGCGGGTCGCGGTAGGGCAGCTCGCAGCTCAACACAAAGAGCAGAGCGGTTTGGCCCTTCTTGAGCAGCTCGGGCTCGAGATTTTTCATGACTCGCAAATCTCGCCACAAACCCTTGCTGGTTACCATGCGGGTTACGTGAGTGAAGATATAATCGGGGCGATGGCCCAGGAGGGTCTGGGCGTAATCCTGAAGCTTTTTCTTGGAGGCGAGCTTTTCCTTGAGACTGATTTTCCAAGCCGGCAGGCCGTTGTAAACCACGTCGATATCCACGGCGTCAAACTCGGGCGAGAGAAAGTGCAGTTCCTGAGCTACGTAATCGCCCACGGCCAGGATGTTGTCGCACCATTTACTGGCTTTTACGAGGGGGTACTTGAAGAAGTCGCAGATCTGGGGGAATATCTCGTGGAGATAGTGCTGGTGGTCGCGGGCGTGGGCCAACACGTTGTAAAACATGGTGTCGTGGCCGGGGTAATCCTCGACGATTTTTCTGACGGGTGCGGTTTCGTGTGCATAGAAAACGGTTCGGAAGGTGCCCGCCGGATAGAGCATGGCCGCCAGGGCTGTGGGTATGCCCATAAACTCGTGAGCAATGAGCAGGCAGTCGGTATTTGGCCGACACACGCCCAGGGCCTGGACGGCCTCGAGGGCGGGCTGGGCCAGTCGGACGTATTGCTCAAAGTCCCAAAACTGCTCGTAGCGATCGGAGCGGATGGCGAATTTTTCGTAGAGCAGGCCCTTGAAGTGGTTCAACTTTTGTTTGTTGGGGCGGCCGACATCGATCAGCAAGACCTCGACGGAGGTCTTCAGGCGCGACCAGGGGCAGCGGAGCGTCCGCCGGCCATAGACGATGTTCACCCGGTATTCCTGCTCGACCTTTGCCAGGCTGGCGGCATATTGGTTCTTGGTCAAGCCATCGATGGAGGAGTAGAGCACGTCGCCGTCGGGGCCGAGCCTTTCGCCGATCCCGTCCTCGGTGGTGAACAGTGGGGCTACGAGGATACTACGGCTGACGGCCTGGCGATATGGACCGGAGGTGAGCATGCCTTCGAGGACAGTACCGATGCCCCCGACTTTTCGGGCCGCTTCGTGAGTTACGTGAATGAGAGTCTTGCTTGGCTGGGGCACGAAAGGGCTCCGTGAATGACAGACAGAATTTATTGTGCGACAGGCGCTCTTATGTAAATCGGCCAAACCCGTACGGTTCTTTAGTCGCTCTTGGGGCCTTGACTCGATGTTGGGGCGAGAGTAAGGTGCCTGTGAGATTATATCCAGCGAGTTGCGGTTTTTTCAGACGACAAGGGAGAATTGTCCATGGGCAAAACCAAAAAGGCTATTCGCAGCATCGGGGTACTGACCAACGGCGGGGATTGCCCCGGTCTAAAC
>DAOVKO010000064.1 GCA_030631725.1 Actinomycetes bacterium
CACAGTCCGTCCTCAATACTGCCACCTTAGCTCGGCTCATCGCTCAGCCTCTTAAAGTACTGTTCATTCCTCGTTATTCGGAAGCTCTTATATTTAGCCCCCGGTTTTACCGGGGGTTCACTTCCACTCAACGACACTAGTTCACTCCCGACCACATTGCACTCAATTCGCTGGCATACATTATTCCCAAACAGGCCAACGCCCAAGCCACCAGCGTCAACTGAAATGGCCGATCCCGCACAATCACCTCCACCGGCCCGCTGGCCTTGCCCGTCTCAATCAGCAGCAAAAACCTGAATATCCCGTACAGCACCAGAGGAGTTGTATACACCAGGTAGTAGTTTCCAATCGAGTCAAAGGTACGCGGATGCAGAGTGTACATCAGAAACGCTACCACCGTAACTCCTGAAGTAATCGAAAGCATCTGATCCAGCATCCCTTTGCTATACAGTTCATGCACCCTGCGGAAATTGCTGGCCTGCTCGCCGTATTCTGTCAGTTCGCTCCGCCGTTTGCCGAAACCCAGGAACAAACACAAGCAGAACGTGCAGACAATCAGCCACGGCGAAAGCTCCACTCCCTCCAATAACGCCACTCCCCCCACCGCCCGCAGCACAAAGCCCGAACTGATGGCTATCACGTCCACGATAGGCTCATGTTTGAGCCAAAAAGTGTAGCCCAGATTCAACCCCGTATAAGCTACTCCTATTATCCCGAACACACTGCCCAGCCAGAAGGCCCACCCCAGCATCGCCGCCGTCAAGACAACGCCTAGCACCGTCGCCGCCGACGGCGAAATCCTCCCCGCCGCCAGCGGACGATTCCTCTTGAGCCGGTGCAACCGATCCGCCTCCACGTCCCACAGATCATTGAATATGTAAGTCGCACTGCTCAGCCCGCAAAAGCACACGAATCCCTGAACCACCCCCACGAACGCCTCGATTCCCAGCAGTTCCTTCCCGAAGACGATCCCCGCGAACAGGAAGACGTTTTTGATCCAGTGTTTCGGCCGTAGTAGCTGGATGTAGTCCTTCAGCAACTCTGGCCTCCTTTCACCCCTATATCGGCCATCCTGCGCCACGCCATTTCAGATGGCTCGTTTCTGCTCACTTCACCTGTCTTAGATTCCCCTAATGGCTGAAAAACACGTATATTATCGGACCTGAAATCCTCGCCTCACTATCGACTAAAAACTACATTATTCTCCGGGCTCCGGCAATCATAATCCTCCTCTCTCGAACACCTTGTTGCTGTTTTAGTTAAGTCCTGTACCTCTTACTGCCGATTACCATCTATGGTTCGTTGTTGCTTATATACGCTGTGGTTAGATGCTTTTCAGAAGTGCGGCCGATGCCTCGAAGCCCAGGGATGTTCTCCAGGATCCTCTGCCTTTTGCTGCCGTTTTCTCTGCTGGCTTGTACCTCTTGTCGTACGCGGATCACAGAACAGGGAAAGCGCCAGCTCCGCTCAGCCGCCGATTTGGTTAAGCAAGCATCGTACGACGCCGCTGCTGACGAACTCGGCAAGTTTCTCGAGGCTTACCCGCGCAGCGACGAAGTCGGCGAAGCACATTACATGATTGGTTTGTGTCGGGTCCACAGCAGTCAGACGCACCAGGCCGAACGCGCTTTTAATTCCGCCTTGGCTGTTGTTGATGTGCCCATCTTGAAGCATTACGTTCGTTTGTCCTTGGCCAACTTGGCCTTTGAACGTCAGGATTACCCTACTGCCGGTGAGTTTTATGGCTCCTACTTTGATGACTTGCCTCGCCGAGAGCCCTTTCACTTGGCTTACTACCGTTATGGCCTGGTTCTCCAGGCTATCGGCCAATGGAAGCAGGCCGACGTCCAGTTTGCCCGTATCCTGCGGCTTTTTCCCGAAGCTGACATCCTGCCCTCCGTCCGGAAGCATTTTGGCTCGAGCCACTACACCATCGAGCTGGGACGGTTTGCCTCCTCCGAGCTTGCCAACCGGCAACGCCGCGAATTCGCAGACCTTTCCCCCCAGCTACACGCCCAGGCCCAGCGAGGGCCCGAAGGATGGCAATACGTCAATCTCTATGGGGAGTTTCCTGATCTCGAACGGGCCAAAGAAGCACTGGCCGGCATCAAGCCCCGCCTCGCCCAAGCCCGTATTGTTCCCTGACCCTACCCCGGCAAACGCTCTTGCCGACCCCGGGGGCCTCTGACTCGCTCTTGGAGAAAATCGCTATATGCCTACCAAACCCATACATCCAATCAAGCTTGATATCCTTTTACTGTTGGCCATTGTTGGCTCCCTCGCTGTGCCGGGATGCCGGGAGAAAAAGGTTCTCTACTCCCCGGTTACTCCCCAGCTGTCTCCTTATTCGTCATTCACCCCACCCGTCGCCATCCCCGAGAACCTCATGGTCAGACGGGACTACCGACTCAAGCCCGGAGATAAGCTCGAAATCATCTACCACGTCCGAGCTCAAGTGAAGGAAGACGTTCCCTATCAGCTCAAAATCGAAGACGTTATCAATATCCGTTTTCCCTTCAATCCCGAGTTGGACCAGCAGCAGTCTATTCATTCCGACGGACACATCTCCGTCCTCCTGCTCGGAAGGATCAAGGCTATTAACCTCAGCATAGAGCAACTCACCGCCGACTTGGTTAAGCGTTATCGCCGCTATCTCAAGGACCCCGTTATTACCGTCACCTTTAGCGAATCCAACGTAAAGATCAAGGAATTGAAAAAGGCCATCACCACCGCTCCTCGCGGCCAAAGCCGTCTGGTCCCCATCAAACCCGACGGCAAAATCTCCCTGCCCTTTATTGTCGATATTCTCGCTGCCGGAAAAACCATTGAGGAATTACACGCCGACCTCAACCAAGCCTACGTTGATGCTGGCATTGATGAGATTGAAGTTACCGTCAACGTCCAGACCGTTCGGCCCCAGAAGGTCTACGTCTTCGGCGAAGTTCGTCGCCCCGGCATACTCCCCGTCGACCATCACTGCACCTTGATCCAAGCCGTCGCCATCGCTGGAGGAATTATGCCCACCGGCTCACGCGACAAGGTCATTTTGGTCCGACGAAAAAATCTACCAGTACCAGAAGGCGTCGTCCTCGACTTCGAGGCCATCATGGACGCCGAGAAAAAAATCAACAACGTGAAAATCCCCGATTTCTCCCTCTTGAGCTACGACATCTTCCTCGAGGACGGAGACATCGTCTATGTGCCCCGCACCGACCTGGCCAAGAACAACGAGTGGATCGATCAGGTCTTCAACCGTGGCCTGCGGGGAATCGTTCCTTATGACCTCACCTTCAGCTACGAGATCAAAAGGGTTCATCCTTACGGCGGCTTCTAAATCTTTCTTAGGACAGCGGCTAAATGTCGCTCCCCTAAACCTTCTTGTCTTGGAGTACGAACATGCCTGAGACCTTCACCCCCAGCACCATGCGTGAAATCCTCCGCGTTTTCTTCACCCGCTGGCTTGGTATCCTCACCATCTTTGTAATTATCGCCGGGGTAACGCTCGCAGCCACCCTCCGGGCCCCAAAGTGGTATCGCAGCCGAATCAGCTTCCAGACCACAAGGCCTCGGCCCATCAACCCCCTCGCTTCCCCTCAAAACCCTTTCTTGCCCACCGAGGTCTTTCTGCGAACCCAGCAGGCCATTATCCTTTCAGACGACGTCGTCTCCCGGGCCCTGGCACGCTTGGACGGCGTAAAAACTCCCGATAGCATCATCAACGCTGCTCAGATCATCCGACAAACCGAGCAGGAAAGGCTCATCGACCAGATCAAGCACATAAAGGTTACCACACCCATCGGCGAAAACTTCGCCAATTCCGAGATCTTCTACATCAATGTCGAATTCGCCGAAGACCCGCGCCAGGCTAAAAAGTTGGCCGAGGCTATTGCCAAAGAATACCGCGCCAAGTTCGACGCCCTCCAGAAATTGCCACTCTCCCAAAGCACCGCAATCTTAAAAGCCGAGCTCAGCGTCCTGAAAGCCCGGCTCGACGACGCCAACAAAGCCCTTGCCAACTTCATCTCCACCGACCTCAAAGGCGACCTCGTCGCCTTCCGATCAATAGCCTCTGCTGCCACCCCTCTCTCTGTGGCCGCCGGAGCTACTACCTTGGACAAGGAAATCAAAGCCCTCCAGGCCGACCTCAGCGAAAAGGACGCTCTCAAAGCCGAGATCGACAAAGAGTTCACCCGAGTCGCTAAGCTATCAGACCTTGACCCTTTGGACACCGACAATATTCCCGTTATCCCCGAACGATTACTCAAGGACAATCCGCCGGTCTTAGCCCTCGCTCAAAAACTCACCGACTTGAGACTCAAAGCCATCGAGCTTCAGCCACGCTATACCACCGACTTTCGCCAACGCCAGAACATCGCCCAGGAAATCCGCGACACCAGCACACTACTCGTCGACAACCTCTCCCGTGTTAGCACCGCTCTCGAACAGGATATCGCCGCTTCCAGAGCACGTCTCAGCAACCTCCAGCAAACCTTCGACGAGCTCCAGGTATATATGAGGCAGCTATCCTCAAACTATGTCAACTACAGCCGTCTAAAGGACGACATCCAACACGCCCAGGGAGACTACGAGGCCAAAAAGGACGAACTTAAGAGAGCTCAAACCGCCGAATCCGTCGCCGAAGAACAGGTATTCTTATCTCAGCTCGACACCGCTTCGCTGCCCGACAAGCCCATTCGCCCCATTCTTTGGATAAACACCACTGTCGGCGCCCTTGTCGCTCTGTTGTTGGCCTTGGCTTACGCCTTCATCGCCGACTATTTTGATCATCGCTTCAAGACTGTCGAGCAGGCCGAGAAGTACCTCGATTTGCCCGTACTGGGTTCTGTCCAAAACCTTGGCCGGGGGATCATCGTTCGCAAGTAGGCTTCAGGCTTGAGTAGACTTTGGTTCTACTACGGTTTTTCCACCTCAAGCCTCAAGCCTCAAGCCTTTCTTCTGAGGAGTTATCTTATGACCGCTTCCGCCGCCGCTGCTCCTTCCGGAGTCGCCTACGTCAAAACTGCCGCCGGTTTGGATTTCGCCCGCGTTTGGAGTTCCATTTTCTCCATCGCCGCCGAGAAGCCTCCTAAGTCAATTCTCTTTGTCAGTCCCGGACCCCAACAGGGGGCCTCTACCTTGGTCGCCGGATCAGCCTTGACCGCAGCTCAGGCCAACCCCGACCTTCGCTTGGGCTTGCTCGACTGCAACTTCCGTGCCCCGGCAATGGAACGACTCTTCCAGATCCCCGCTTCCCCCGGCACAGTCGATGCCCTTTCCGGAACCACTGACCCTGCCGAGCTTGGCTATGCCCTCGGGGTTCATGCCAACCTCCTGGTCATTCCCGCCGGCCAGGTCAGCGCCGATCCCTTGGCCCTGCTCCGTCGCGAAGCGATGGCCGGCCTGGTCAACGCCTTGATTTCCCGGTTTGATGTCCTCTTGGTGGACACCGCTCCGGTCAATCACTATCCCGACGCCCAGATCATAGCTCCCATGTTTGATGCCGTCGTCGTGGTTGTCGATGTGGGCCAGGCTCCTCGCGAAGCTGTAACCAAGGCCAAGCAGATTATCCAGACCACCGGCGCCAACCTACTTGGCACCGTCCTGAATCGTCGTCGGCATCCCCTGCCCAAGATTCTTTACAGCCGAGTATAACCGACCTGGATCATGTCTGAGCCTTATTCTGGGAGCTTTGCCAGTGCTTGCTGCCACTCATACGCGACTGCCCTTGCTCCTGTTGCTCTTGCTTTTGGCCACCGCCGCACTGCTCCTGATCCTCCCTGCTCAACTCGGTCCTTACGCCCATTTGGTCTGGCTGGGCCTGGCGGTTATCGTGGCTCTTCTGGTCTGGCTCTGGAGGGGAAATTTCGTCCACGGCGTACTGGTTTGGCTAATCCTCACCGCCTTTTTTCCGGGCCATTTCTGGCGCCTTGATCTGCCCGGATTCTTCAACGTTACCATAGGACGCATCGCCATTGTCATTCTGGGCCTCTTGTTCTTATTGCGCTCTTTTCTCCGCGGCCTGCCCCGCCTGCCCGTCAAAATCGTGGCCCTGATGATTATACTCACCGCCTATTTTGCCTTTTCCGCTTGGCGGGCCGGTTGGACTCTCACCATCTCGGCCGCCCCCCCCTACTATCGCCTCTTCGTTGGCTATGTTTTTCCTTTTACCGCTTTCGTTTTTACCTTGGCCGGATTTCCCCGCCCCCGAAACGCTGCGCAAACACTTGACCCCCGATATTACCAACGTCTTATTACTGGCATCTTGTGGATCTTTTTCGCCTTTGGCGTCTACCTTACCTTTACCGCTTTCTGCGAGCGTTTTGAGCTCTGGTCCCTCGTTTGGCCGCGCTTCATCGCCGATCCCAACGCCGGCCTGAACTTCGGCCGGGCCCGCGGACCATTCGCCGAGGCCTTTGCCATGGCTCTGACACTCACCTTTCTCTTCTTCGTCAACCTCTTTCTGGCAAAACGTTCCAAACCACCTCTGCGAATTTTCCTTTGGATGTTCAATCTTCCCGTCCTGCTTGCCATCTATTTCACCTACACCCGTACCGGCTACGTCTGCCTTCTTGTCTGCGCCGTTCTCTGGATCTGGCTTGTTGCCGGACGTTTGCGACGTTCGGCTGCTTTGGCCCTCATCTCCGCTATTCTCCTCGCCGCCGTTGCCCTCAACTGGGCCATCGTCTCCGGCAAGGAACGAACCGCCGGTGGCCTCGCCGAAATGCGCCCCATTGTCGGACGACTTGCCGTCAGCAAATTGGCTCTGGAATTGACCGCCGAACATCCCTTCTTCGGAGTCGGCTTTGGACACTATCGCCAGGCCGTCTTGGCCAGGCACATGGACCTCACCGGCACCACCGGCATCTATGCCCGCCATCTGAGCCAATCCGTAGCTGTCCTCTCCGTCCTCTGCGAGACCGGCCTGCTCGGATTGGCCCTCTACTTAGCCCTTTTCTTTGCCATCCTTGTCCCCAGCATCCGTCTATATCGCCGGCTCCCCCGCCGGCCCGACGGCTTTGTCTGGCGAGACTTCGTAGTCCTCTTCTGGGTTCTCTACCTTCAGACCACTCTGATGAGTATTACCTCCGACCCCTCTTATTACCCCTACACCACCGGCCTATTGATGTTCTTTGCCGCCTTGATCGCCGGCCTAAACTTCGTCTTGCCTGAAAACATCCAGCCCGAAGCACTGCCCGGCGGGCTTACTTCGGCTCTGAAAGCATGACCAGGTTTTCTAAGATTCTCTTTTTTGCCGATTCGCTGCCCGCAAATCTACGCCTCTATTCGGTGGCTCACCTTATCTTCCGCGCCGTTGGTCTTGCCCGAATGGTCCTTCTAACTTGGATCCTGGAGCAGACCCAATTTGGCCTGCTCAGTGTCGGCTTGGCCTTTGTCAATATAACCGCCGCCATCGTCTTGCTCGGCGCCCCCTCAGCCCTGGAACGCTATATACCACTGTATCAAAATACCCATCGCCTCAAGGCCTTCCTCCGACGCATCATCCCCGTATGTCTGGCTATCGTCGTCCTGGGCGTGGCCCTTCTGGCTCTGAATATCCGCTTCGTTGCATCTCTGGTATTCAGCCTCACCACCTTTGGTCCGGCCAACCTCCAAACCATACACCAATTCTCTCAGCTCACAGCCGCCTGTATTGCTGCCGTTGCTGCCGCCGCTTGTTTTCATATGATCGTCTCCTGTCTCAAGGGCCTGCGCTTCTTCCGAGCCGTTGCCGCTCTCGAGCTCACTCACGCTTTCTTGTTCACCGCCCTGGCCGTTGCCCTGCTTCTCGGCTACCTTCGCCAGCCCGTAGTCGTCCTCGCCGCTCAGGCCCTGAGCATGGCCCTTACCGCTGCCTTACTGGCTCTGTTATTGCTCCTCTTCTTGCGAGCCTCCACGGAACAAAACCAGTCCCTCGCTTCCACCCGATACCTCTCTCGTTTTGCCGCCTTTGCCGTCTGGGGCTTGCCCGGCACCATTACCTGGAGATTGTTACTGGTTTTCCCTCTCTGGTATTTGAATCGAACTCACGGCCCCGGCACTACCGGAACCTACTGGGCATATTTCACCTTGGTCAACATCATCTTCTTTCTCTCTGTCCCCTTTTGGTCGGTCATGAACATCCACACCGTCCGACGCTGGGTCCAGGCCAAGTACGAGCTGGCCCGTACCACCGTCGAGCTCGGCTTTCGCGCCTTCTCATTGTTCCTTTTGCTTATGTGTCTGGCTCTTACCGTCGCCGCCCCTTTATTTAGTCGTTTGTTTCCCGCTGGTTTTGCCGCCGGAGCCCAGCATGTCCGCTTCCTATGTTTGCCCGCTCTCTTGGCCGCAAACTTCGGCTTGGTTCATCTCTTAGCCCATTTGCTCGAACGCCCCGGCCTGCGCGTATTGGCCTTGACCTTTGGCACCGTCTGCCTCCTCGCCGCCGGTTATCTTCTCATTCCCACTTACGGCATAACCGGAGCCGCACTCTCCGCCGCCCTGGGCTTGAGCTTGGCCACCATACTCGGCTTGGCCATGTTGGCCTCGCGACGCTGCTACTTATCAATCTCCACCTGGATCGTCCTCGTCTGCCCCGCACTTTTACTCATCCCCAACTACTACCTTATGCTCGGCTCGTTTGTCCTTCTGATACTCCTTGTCGTTTTCTCCCCGCTGTTCTTCTCTGCCCATGACAAGCAGTACGCGATTGATTCTTTCCTCCAAACCCTCCGCCGCTTTTGGTCCAAGAGGTCCTCTGCGTGAAGATTTCAGCCATAATTTGCACCTCCAATCGTCCCGCCGGCCTGGCCACTCTCCTCCGGGCCCTGCTCGCCCAGCAGCGCCTCCCCGACCAGCTCGTCATCGTTGAGGACCGCTGGGGCCCCGAGCCCCGCGAGATTCTAAACGCCTTCAGCGACAAAGCTGTCCAGCTCTGCTATCTTCGCCGATCTTCGCCCGGTCTGACCGCCTCACGCAATTTGGCACTGGCCCACGCCTCCGCAGACCTGCTGAGTTTTTTCGATGACGATACCACCCCTGCCCCCGATTATCTGCACGCCGTCGAGCAGATATTCGCCGCCGATACAACCGCCCGCCTCGGCGGATTGGCACCCGTTCTTGAACCCTGGGACCATCGCCCCGGCCCCGGCGATCGCTTATGGCAATTCCTCATGCACGTCAGCGGCCTGTGGTCCTTGCCCCATCGCCCCCGCCGCCGCATATTCTCTCAAGCCGTTTGCTTTCGCTTCGGCCTGCGCCCCGCCTCCTTTCTCCCTGGCGTAGTCACCTACCGCCGAGCTGCGCTGCGGAACCTCTGCTTTGACCGCCGCCTATCCGGTTACGCCTTGGCCGAGGACCTCGACCTCAGCTTTTCCCTGCCCCACCACTGGCAGTTATACCGCTCCACCGCCCTGAGAATCCGCCATCACCACGACCCCTTGCACCGCCCCGACCGCTTGACCATGGGCAGGATGTTAGCCCGCAATCTCCTCTACGTCACTTGCAAGCACGTCGGCCTTCGCATCGGCACCTTGGTCGTTCTGCTCTGGCAGCTCATCGGCCTCTGTTTTGCTCATCTGTTGTTCACCATTTTAGGAGACACCTCCAGCCACTTGGCCTGGCTCGCCGGAATCATTCGCGGCCTTCCCTCTGCCCTGATTCACCTCCGCGAC
>DAOVKO010000058.1 GCA_030631725.1 Actinomycetes bacterium
GACCCCCTCGGTTTGCAGCCCGTAGCCTTCACCGACTCAAAAGAGCTTGAAGAGTTGATTGCCTCCCCAGCTTCCAAAGCCCCCATGAAAAAACCCCTGCCCCCCTTGCAGCTGATTTCCATATACCGCTCCGGCCGCGACTGGCATATCAGCACCAGTCCCTTGACCGGAAGCTTCCGCTACGATTCTGCCGATCCCTTCCCCGAATACTTTCTGGGGGCAACTTCCGGCGGTATCTCCGCTGAGCTGAGCACCGGAGAAACCATGGGCGTCGTTCCCTCACTCATCGCCGACCAGGACGGCAATTTTATCGGCCTGACCATCCGCGGCATACTCGACCTCAAACAGAAATATAGAATCTGGAAAGGCCAGGATATTCTGGACGCCATCACCGGCGACCTTGACGCAGATGATTTCCGCAATTCCCGCCAGGACCTGAAAAAGAAATACTCTCAGCTCTACCACCAAGTAAAGATTTACTACCGCCAGCCCAGCGAGGAAAATTACGCCAGCAGACCTTTGCCCGAGCGAATCGTTTATGGCTTGGCCATCGACCCGGTCACTCTGCTGGTCCCCATGGAGATGTCCCGCCGCGAAGCCAAACAGATCGAATCCATAGAGGTCCATCTTAACGGCCAAGACGAGCTTTCCGGCCGTTCAGTCAGCGCCCAAGCTGCCGACGCCCCCTCAGCCTCGAAGAGCGAAACCTGCTCGGCTGAACTGCGGGGGTCCTATCGCGATTTCGCCGCTTTCGTTATTCGTGTCAAAGACGCTCGCTTCGGCAAATGGCTCGACCTCAACAACCAAGGCGAAATCTCCAGAGTTGTTCCTGTCCAAACCGTTCACGCTCGCCGAAGGTTCGGACGCAAAGACGTGAAAGTCTGGTATGCTCGCTGCCTGCGTGAGACCAAGGGTTACGGCGATGCCATCCATCTGCAGCCTTCCTTGCCCATATTCGCCGGCTCGCTTCTCTTGGACCTGGACGGACGTTTGGCCGGATTTTATCTCCGCCAAAGGTTGCCCGCCGAAGAACAGAGGATAATGGCCCGTGTGGGGCCTGAATACTACAGTTTGGGCCGGTCCGGATACGCTTCTTCCGGCTCGAGGATGATGCGCATCTTTGGCATTGACGAGATCGCGCCGGCCCTTCGTCGGCCTGACGATGCCTTTGACCCCAATATCCGCTCGATGAGCAAGGCCCAGGCCAAACGCCGAATGTGGCTGGGCATAGAGTACGTTCCCCTGAATCGAGAGTTGGCCAAGCGGGTGGACCTCGAACCCCTCACCAAGGACGGCTCGGTTGGTTTTGTGGTCAGTGCCGTTTACCAGGGCTCGCCGGCTGCCGATATAGGTATCCAAGCCGGAGACGTCCTTTTAAGCATCAAAGACACATCCGGCGAGTACCCCACCGAGTTGGGCAGCTCCCTCGCCAGGGGCCCACGTGGCCGATACGGCTTCTCCGGTCCTGCCGGGGCGAAGGTGTGGAGATCCCGCCGAAACTTCCTAACCGAGTTTCTCGCCGCCATCGGTCAAAATAGATCCATAGAAGTTAGCTTCTGCTCACGGCGGGGCGCCGACGGCTGGAAGTTGCTCACCAAAAACGTAAAGGTCCAGCTGGCCCCGTTGGATTATGACAGCGCCCAAAAGTACCGCGACCGACCCATCGGTCTGACCGTCCGCGACCTCACCTACGAGGTCCGCCAGGCGTTGAAGATGTCGCCCGATGCCCCTGGAGTCGTGGTCAGCAAGATTGAGGAAGGCACCCCCGCCGCCGTGGCAAAAATCAGCGAGGGCGAATTAATCACCCGCATAGACAGTGACGAAATCGCCTCCGTTGACGACTTCGAAGCCAAAATCACCGCTGCCCGCGAAGCTGAGCTTGATACCGTGAAGGTCGAGATCCTCCGACTCGGCAAGACCAGGGTGGCGGATTTGTCCCTGAGCAAATGATGCCCAAACGCCGCAGCATAAACAGACCGCCCACGGGTAAATTCACCTATCGGCACGCTCGCCCCATGCTCACCGCCGACGCCGTGGTCCTTACCGAGCTCGACGGCAAGCTGAGGGTTCTGCTGGTCAAGCGAAAGAATCCCCCCTACCAGGGCTCCTGGGCCCTGCCCGGCGGATATGTAAACCAGAACGAACAGGCCCTGGAGGCTGCCAAACGCGAGTTGGCTGAGGAAACCCACCTGACCCGCGTAAAGCTCAAGCCCATCGGATTCTTCGACACCCCCGGCCGAGACCCCAGGGGTTGGACCGTTTCGGTTGTTCATTTGGGTTTCGTAGCCCCATCCAAACTTAGACAAGCTCGCCCCGGAGATGATGCCTGCGAAGTTACTTTTCTCCCCTTGCACACCAGAGCCGGCTTGGCCTTCGACCATGCCCGCATTCTTCGTTACGTCGCCCGCTGGCTCAAAGCCCACCCCGACACACTTGCCAAAACGTCCTACGTTTCTTAGTTCTTGATTTTTGATCTGTAATTTTAATATTTGATTTGTAGTTTTGATTTTTACTTTTTGATATTTGATTTTTTTATTATGCAGACACAAGAAGCCCTGCCCGAAGAAATCCTCAGTCTCTCCGACGCCCAGGTCCTAGAACAAATCGCCGACTGCAAGCGCCGCCTGGGAAAGGACCTGGTGATCCTCGGCCACCATTACCAGCAGGACGCCGTCATCAGCTTTGCCGACTTCGTTGGCGACTCGCTGGGCCTTTCCCGCCTGGCCGCCCAGCAGAGCCGGGCCCGCTGGATTGTTTTTTGCGGCGTGCACTTCATGGCCGAGTCCGCCGACATCCTCACCGCTCCAGAGCAGATAGTCATCCTCCCGGACCTCTCCGCCGGCTGTTCCATGGCTGACATGGCCCGCCTGCCCGACGCCCAGGCCTGCTGGGAGCAGCTCAACTCCACGGGCTCCGACAAGATCGTGCCCATTACCTACGTCAATTCTTCTGCGGCCATCAAGGCCCTCGTCGGCCGTGTCGGGGGCCTCTGCTGTACCAGTAGCAATGCCGCTGCCGCCATCCGTTGGGCACTCGAGCGAGGCCAACGAATTCTCTTTCTACCCGACCAGCATCTTGGCCGAAATACCGCTTATCAAATGGGCCATCCGCTCGAATCCATGGCCCTGTGGGACCCGGACAAGCTCGACGGCGGCCTCAATGCACACGAACTTGCCCACGCCAAGTTCATCCTCTGGAACGGCTACTGTTCCGTCCACCAGATATTCCGCGAGGCTGACGTTCAGCGTGTCCGCAGCGAATCGCCCCAGACCACCATCATCGTCCACCCCGAATGCTGCTTTGAGGTCGTCCGGAAGTCCGACCGGATCGGCTCGACTGCCCAGATCATCAAGGCCATCGAACAAGCTGGGCCCGGCTCCAGTTGGGCCATCGGCACCGAGGTCAATCTCGTCGCCCGCTTGGCCGAGCGTCATCCCGACAAGCACATCGAGAGCCTTTCTCTGGTTCAGTGTCTTTGCGCCACCATGTACCGCGTGGACCCCCGCCATTTGCTCCGCACCCTCCAGAGCCTCCTTCAAGGCCAAGTCATCAACCGCATCCAGGTCGACCCCGCCACCGCCGCCGACGCCAGACTAGCCCTGGAACGAATGCTGGAAATCAAATAGCCTTCGGCTATTATAAGCCGGAAGGAATTTTCAATGCCTACAGTCAAGTGGGGACGATCAATAACATGACTAATGTTGCCATAGTTGTCCTTATTTTGTTCACACAACTGGCCACAGCGACGTTGGGCGTGTGCTTAGGTATGAAGCAAGAGGGGCTTCGCTCCAAACTTAAGTACATAGTGCCTTTTGTCATGCTTGGTCTGGTCACTGTTGGCCTAACCGGATGGCAGGCCTACAGAACGCAGTCGCGTAGCCAAACGGTTCGCGAAGGGCTCGGGTCGCTCATCGGCGAGGGGCGTGCGATTCAGTTGCGATGTGCTGAGGAGTCTAGTCCAGTTCCTGAGCAAGAAGCGAATGAGTGGGCCTCAAAAGCCGAGACATTCCTTCGGGATCATCTTGGAGATTCCTATGTGAGTCGATTCCGGAGCCATGCAGGTCTGCCAATGTCGGCAACCACCATCTCATCCAACCCTCACCGACAACTGTGGGGTAACATACATTTTCGCCTAGCGAGGCTGGAGCAGTTTTCCGAAGAGAACGTCAAGTAGCCGTTTTTACTACCCCAGCTTGCGGGCCACGTCTTTGGCCCGGGCCAGATCCCGATCGAGAAGCTAGGCGATCAAGGTTGAATACCCAATTGCTGTGCAAAATTCTGGTAATCTATGATCAATGGCCAATCGGTAGCTTGATTCAATCGCCGAGCACCGCCCGGCAATAGCCTTCCGCCTCTTCGGCGAAAACTAACATTGATCACGTGCTTTCCGTAGTCTTTGACTACTTGCACGGCTGGTACAAAATCTTGGTCCCCCGACACGATAACGGCGGCATCATAGGTGTCTTTCAGTACGATCAAATCTATACCCAATTTAACATCTACGGCCTTTTCCGAACCGAAACGCTTATAAAAAAGATTGTAGTTGATTGCCCCAGCTCTTCTAAATTCTATGGATCGATTCTGAGACGATATGCCATTCTGTACAGCTACCCAACCATTAAAACGACTGACCATTTGGTTCTTGCGATTCACTAGACCATTGCGAATGTGGTTCATCTTTGCTACGAGAGCATCTTCTTGCACTGAATCCAAAATGTTCCTAATTTTTCGATCTTTAGCAAGAACCTTTCTTAGCTTATCAGGCTCCGTATCAGCGAAAGGAAAGTGATATGGAAAAAAGTCAATTGATTCGGTGACATACCAATAAGTTCTAATTCTTTCACTGTTACCAATAGCTTCCTGTACAAACCAATCAAATAACTTCTCCCAGTCGGTTTTGGGGAGATAATCTTCTTGCTTAAATGATCCAACAAACAGATCAACAATTGTATGGCGAAAATTCTCCCCGTCGACAAAAACACAAACCCGTTTATCCATAAACGGTTGCCCCATATAAAGTGTGCGGGAGGCACGCAGCCTCCCGCCATTCTTTTGCGCTAAGGACACGCCCTAGCGCCAATTGTCAGGGGAGTCAAAGCTCCTCTGCATATATTATACTCTCGTATCGGCTCCAATGGATAGAGTTTTTGAAGATTTTTTCTTATTTTCTGTAATTTCGTAACACACTTGATATCAGAGGGTTATAGGGTTTTAGACCCTAGTTTCAGCCTGTCATAGAAAAAATGTAGCCCCGAATCCAGTAAAAGTCCGGTAAATAGCCCCTCCCTCACCCTGATAGCTATTTCACATTGCCTCTACTTATATGACAAAAACTCCTAAAAACTGGGAACCCTAAGAATTTTTTAGGCCATCTCCCGGGCCACTTCTTTGGCCCGGACCGGCCCCCGGATGAGTTTCCTCGAATATGACTGGCTACCGAGCTGATAAACACTTAGGCAGCAGTGATGACCGTTTGGCAGTAGTTGAACAGTAGAGCAGTAGATCGCAGTGGAAAGGGCGCTTCTGTATATCTGGGTTTTGTCCAAATCGTGGCGTAGCCACGAAGTGCTCTCCTGTCTACTTTCTCCTTTCTACTGCTCCATTTTGAGCGATTTGTTCGCTAAAAATGGGTAGGGCAGGATTCGAACCTGCGTAGGCTTACGCCAACGGGTTTACAGCCCGTCCCCATTAGCCACTCGGGCACCTACCCAAAAAACTCGCGCCCCTCACCGCCAAAATATTAGCCAAATACCTTCCCACCGTCAAGGGGCTATTCGCCCCATTCCTACTCTGCCCCTTCTTCCATCTGCGAAATCTGTGTAATCAGCGTCTAATTTCTGTGTTTCTTTGAATCAGTGTAATCAGTGAAGCTTGCCCCTGCGAAGGCAGGGGTCTGTGGCTAATAATCTTTCTGTATCTCTTTCTGCGCCTTTCTTCCTCAAGCCTCAAGCCTCAGGCCTTTCTTCAACCTCGATTTGTAAACCATCGTAGGCCAGGCAAATTCCTTCCGGCAGTTCGCTGCTTACCGTCTCGTGTCTTACACTGTGCCCCATGTGCACAAAGAACGTTCGCCGAGCCCTGAGTTTTTGAGCAACTTCCACTGCTTGGCCGATACTCAAATGAGCCGGGTGGGGTTTCGACCGCAAAGCCCCCAGCACCAGCACATCCAGTCCTGCCAGCTTAGCCAGGCTGTCCGCTTCTATCTCCGAGCAGTCAGTGCAGTAGGCGAAGTTTCCCAGCCTAAAACCCAGTATCGGTTCGCCGGCATGAATCAGAGGTATCGGCTCAACTGTCCGTCCGAACAGCTCGAAGGCGCTGCTTACCTCCCGCAGTTCGATCAGCGGACAAAAAGAGCTCTGCAGATGAGCGTTCTCCAGAAGGGCGTAGTCAAAAACCCGCCGAATATCAACCGCACACTGCCCGGAGGCATAACAGGCGATCGCACCGTTTTGAAGCAGACAGAATCGCCGGATATCATCCAGCCCGAAGATGTGATCAGCGTGCGAGTGAGTGAACAGGATGGCGTCGAGCTTTCTGAGGTTATTGTTCAAAGCCTGCTGGCGCAGATCCGGTGTCGTGTCGATGAGGATATTCCGCCCGGCGTAGCTCAGCAGAACGCTCGAGCGGAAGCGCTTGTCCCGCGGATCACTCGATGTGCACGTCGGACAATCACAGCCGATTGCCGGCACCCCCGTACTCGTCCCGGTCCCCAGGAAGGTAATCTTCACGAATTCGGTTCCTTTTCTGCCTCGCTCTGATTATCGCTTTTGGGCAAGGGTTTGGTATTCCGGCAGCGCGGAAATCCCGAGCAGGCAATGAACTTGCCCCGCCGACCACTGCGAATAACCATGGGTTTGCCGCACTTCTCGCAGTCGATTCCGGCGGGGAGGGCGGGCTTTTTAGGCTTGGGTGCCAAACGAATTCCCTCCGGCAGCGGCCTGGTATTCTCGCACTGCGGATAACCGCTGCAGCCCAGAAAGGCACGCCTGCCCTTTCGCTTCACCGCCATGGGCTTGCCGCAAAGCTCGCAACTCTCCTTAATATCCTCTTCTTTGACCGTCTTGAGCAGCTCGCCCTTCTCACTGCAGGGCATATTCGTTTTACATTCGGGATACCCGCTGCAGCCCAAAAACAACCCAAATCGACTTTGACGAAGGACCATGTCCTTTCCGCAGTTGGGGCACTTCACCGAGCCGTTCATGCTGATGGGCTTGCCGTCCTTATCTACCGGCAATGTGCTCTTGCAATCCGGATACTCCGTGCAGGCCAGGTATCGCCCCGATTTGCTCCAGCGGTACACCATGCCCTTGCCGCACTGCTGACACTTGTATTTGCTCGGCTTGGATTCTGCTCGAACGTGCACCATATTCTCCATGGCCGAATCCAGACTTGCCCGGAACGGATCGTAAAACTCCCGCAGCACACTCACCCAATTCAAATGGGCATCTTCGATACGGTCGAGCTGCTCTTCCATGTGGGAGGTAAAGGAAACATCCATTATCTTCGGGAATTGCTCGATGAGCTTTTCGGTTACCATCATGCCCAGTTCCGTGGCTGTGAAGCGACGTTGGTCCAACTCTACATAATTGCGCTTGGTAATGGTATCGATGATAGCTGCGTAAGTGCTCGGGCGTCCGATCCCGTTGGCCTCCAGGGCCTTCACCAGCGATGCCTCGGTGTACCGCGGCGGAGGCTGGGTAAAATGCTGGCTCGCCCGCACCGCAATCTTGCTCAGCTTTTGATTTTCAGCCAGCGTCGGTAGAAGTTGCTCGTCCGCTCCCATCCGAACCCCGCTGACCTTCAAGTGCCCGTCAAAGAGCAGCACCCGACCGCTGGCCCGCAACATAAAAGAAGACTTAGGGCTAACGTCCGCCCTGACATCCACCGTGGTAACCTGCCAAAGGGCGGCTTTCATCTGGCAAGCCACAAAACGCCGCCAGATCAAATCGTAAAGCCGGAACTGATCCGCTGTCAATGAACCCTTGATACTCTCAGGAGTCAGAGTCGTGTTCGTCGGCCGAATCGCTTCGTGGGCCTGCTGGGCGCCGCTGGACGAGGTATATCGATTCGGCGAGTCCGGCAGATACTTCCCGCCGAATTGCCGGCCGATAAAATCCCTTGCCTCCCTTACGGCTTCCTGTGCCAAGTGCGTCGAGTCAGTACGCATGTAAGTGATCAGTCCCACGGGACCTTGCCCAGGAATATCGACTCCCTCATAGAGCTGCTGAGCCGTTCGCATGGTCCGCGAGGCCCTGAAGTGCAAACGAACGGACCCCTGCTGTTGCAGGCTCGCGGTGGTAAAAGGCGGCGCCGGCCGGTCCTGCCGCTTGGAGCTTTTCAGCCGCTGGACCACATACTCGGCTCGTTCAAGTTTCTCGACCGCTCCTCGTGCCTGCTCCTGATTCTGCGGGCGGAAGGCCTTGCCCTGGGCCTGCAGAACGTCAGCCTGGAATATTTTGTGTTGGCTGTATGTTTTGGCCTTGGCGTTCCTGTCAGGTTGTTTTCCTTCCGGGATATTCTTCCACAGCTTACTAAAAGCCTCTCGCCCACTATCGGCGGAATCGCTGGCCGTCAGGGGCACCGAAATTTGCCAATACTCTTGAGGTTCAAAGGCCTGGATCTGCCGTTCGCGTTCCACCAGAAGCCGCACCGCCACCGACTGGACCCGTCCGGCTGAAAGGCCCGGCATAATCTTCTTCCACAGCAGCGGCGAAAGCTCATAGCCCACTATCCGGTCGAGTATTCTCCGGGCCTGCTGTGCTGCCACCTTATCCTCGTCGATTTGCCCAGCCGCCTCGAAGGCCTGGGTAATCGCCCGTTTGGTTATCTCGTTGAATACCACGCGTGAAATCTTGGCCGAAGGCAGCTTCAGAGCCTGGGCCAGATGCCAGGCAATGGCCTCACCCTCTCGGTCCAAGTCGGTAGCCAGAAAAACCCGCTGGGCCCCTGCCGCCGTCTTGCTCAGCTTTCGGATCAGATCCCGCCGGCTGGGTAATACCTGGTAGGTCGGAGTGAAATCCTTCTCTATATCCACCCCGTATTTCTTGGCCGGAAGATCACGCACATGCCCCATGCAGGCTGTAACCTTATAGTAGTTGCTGCCGAGGTATTTTCCGATAGTCTTGGCCTTGGCAGGGCTCTCCACGATGACCAGACCATAGGCCTTGCCCCCTTTGGCAGACGGCTTTTTCTTAGCCTTGACAGCTTTGCCCCGCACCTTGGTTTTGTCCACAGCGGTTGTCTTCGACGAGCTTTTTGGCGGCGATTTTACCATTGACCCTCCGAACCAATAATACTGTTATGCCTTGTATTCCCAGGAGTTACAACGTCGTTAGCGACGCGGCTAACGTGTCGGGCCGGAGCATATATCGGCTGGCTGCCCCCCGGCCCACAAAGAAAATCAATATTGGCGGCCCTGGACTGGCCCAAAAACCTAGCCAACTCCGGCCCTTCTGTCAATAATCAAACCGCTGCCCAATCCACCGCTTTGCTCTTGCAATGCCCGTGCCAGCCGTTATATTGACTTTTTTGCAATATCTTTGCTGATTTGGAGTTATGCCCCCATGGCTATGAAATGGTTACGAAAACACAACAAGAAAATTCTGGTAGTAGGCGGTGCCTTCCTGATGGTCGCTTTCCTCATGCCCCGACAGGATGGCTGCCGAGGCCGCGCCCGTGCCAAGGATTACCCCATCGCCCAGGCCTTCGGGAAAACAATTACCTTGAACGAAGTCCGCTCTGCTGCACTGGAACTCGCCATTCTCCAAGGCATCCGTCTGCCGCGGCTTGTCGCCGACCCTATGGATTATGTGCTTCTGCTGAGAGAGGCTCGACAGATGCGAGTGCCCGCAGGCCCGCAGGTGGTCACTAAAGATATAGCCACGACCGTCGCTAAAAGGAACGAGGTGTCCACTTTGGCTCAACTGGCTGCAAAGCTTGCCGGCCAGCAGCGGTTGAACTTCACCATAGATGAAAAACTCCTCCGCCGAGTCCTGGCTAACTTCATATCTGTAACTCGGGCTCAAGAGCTCATCCTCGGCAGGCCCGGGACAATACCCC
>DAOVKO010000007.1 GCA_030631725.1 Actinomycetes bacterium
AATGCCCATATCGACCATAGTGCCGATGGCAATGGCGATGCCGGATAAGGCTACGATGTTGGCATCGACGCCAAAAAACTTCATGGCAATAAAACACATCAGCACAGCTAAAGGCAATAGACCAGAGATGAGAACACTGCTGCGGAGATGCATGAGCATAATCACTACGACGATAATAGTAACCAGGATTTCCTGGCTAAGAGCATGATTAAGCGTACCCAGGGTCTCGTAGATCAGGCCGGTGCGGTCATAAAAAGGTACGATGGTTACTTGGCTGACGGTAATCCAGTTCGGCCATTGCTGGGATGGCGTAACTAAAAGCCAATTGAGCCAGGCCTTTTGATTAAGATTAGGGCCAGTAAAAGCTTCGAAGCCATGTTGGCTGGCGAAGAGTTCGATTTCAGTTCGGGAGACCTTCCGATAATTAACGACGGCTTTTCGTGGTAGGCTAGGGGTGATTTCCTTTATTATTTTTTCTTTGACGTTTTTGATGACTGCCAGGGGATTTTCGCCGTAGCGAGCTACGACTACACCGCCAACGGCCTCCGCTCCGCCCTTATCCAGGGCTCCACGGCGTAGGGCTGGCCCGAGCGAGACGTGGGCTACGTCTTTAATATAGAGAGGGACGTTCTCATTAACCTTGATCACCGAGTAGCGTATGTCCTCGACGCTCTTTATGAAACCCACTCCGCGAATAACGTACTCGACCTTGTTGACTTCAATGGTGCGGGCACCGACGTCGATGTTGGACATCTTCACGGCATGGAAGACTTCGTCCAGGCTTATACCATGGGCTCGCATGGCATCGGGATCGACGTCGATCTGGTATTCCTGGACGAAGCCACCAATTGAGGCAACCTCTGTTACTCCGCCGGCGGAGAGAAGAGAATAACGTACGTTCCAATCCTGAATGCTGCGCAGCTCGTTAAGGTCCCAGCCGCCAACGGGATTGCCGGCAGGGTCGCGGCCTTCCAAGGTGTACCAGAAGATTTGCCCCAGGGCGGTGGCATCGGGGCCCAGGGCGGGGTGCGTGCCCTCCGGAACGGTGCCGGCCGGCAGTGAGTTGAGCTTTTCCAGAATACTCCAGCGCGATTTGTCGAAGTCGACGCTTTCCTCGAAGATGATGTAAATCGAAGAAAAGCCAAACATGGAAAGACTGCGGATCGTCCTTACCCCGCGAATACCCGACAGGGCTGCGGTCAGCGGATAGGTAATCTGGTCCTCGATATCTTGCGGCGATCGGCCGGGCCATGCGGTAAAAATAATCTGCTGGTTCTCGCCGATATCAGGGATGGCATCGACAGGAACCCGACGGCGCGGCAGCGGACCAAGGTTCCAATCGAAAGGAGCAACAATCAGACCAACGACAACAACCACCAACACCAGCAGAGCCACCACCAGTTTGTTGTTCAAGCAGAACCAAAGCAGTCTATTAATGAGCGATTTGGGTTGCTGGTTGGGCTTGAGATTATCCGGGGTCATGCCGATGGCCTCCGAGGATTCTTGGGCCGCTTAGTGATGATGCTGGTCTGGGCCACCGGGGGGCGTGCCTTCCGGCGACATCATACTCGGCTTGGCCTGAATCTGCAGGGCACTATCGATCTTGAAGTTTCCCTGGGTAACGACTAATTCGCCCTCGGCCAGGCCGCTGTGGACAATATAGTAATCGCCTGCACGAGGCCCAAGCACGACCTCTCGGCCTTCAAAGGTGGGCTTGTCGGCACCCGGCAACTGAACGTAACAAACAGCCCGCTTGCCGGTCCGCAAAGCGGCTGAGACAGGGATCACCAAGGGGATTTCGGTTTCACTCGCCTCGGCGCTGACATAGCCGAGGTCCTCAGCTCTAACCAGGTCCATGCCGCAAATATCGCATTTGCCGGGTGCATCCTTGATAATCTCCGGGTGCATGGGCGAGACCCATTTGCCGGCCAGCTCAGGGGCCATGACCTTACCGCCCTGAGCCAACTTGGAGTAGACCACTGCCTGCACAAACATACCCGGTTTGAGCTTGCCGTCGGAGTTGGCCACATTGACTCGCAATTTGACCGTGCGGGTCTTTTCGTTCAGTACCGGATCAATGAACGGTATCGTCCCTACAAATGTCTGGCCCGGATTGGCAACGCTGCTGAATTCCACCTTTTGACCGTAACGCAGCCACATCAAATCCGACTCGTAGGCGTCCAGCTTCACCCATACCTGCGAAAGGTTCGCAATAGTGTAAATCCGCGTCCCCGTCTTTACGTATATCCCCTCCACTGCATCCTTGTGGATGACAATACCGCCTATCGGAGCATAGATAGTAATATGATCGCTGGGCTTGCCCCGTTGCTCAATTTCTTTGATCTGTTCCGGCAGAAATCCCCACAGTCGCAGCTTGCCCCGGGCCGCCTCCACCAGAAACGCCCCCGTCTCCCGGATTGTTTCTATATCACTGCCTTTGAGTTTTTCCTGGGCGATAAGGGCTTGGATCAGTTCCTCCTGCGCTGCCAGAACTTCCGGGCTATATATATCAGCGAGGTGGTCCCCCTTGTTCACTGTTATTCCCGTATAGTCAACGTATAAGCGGTCCAGCCAGCCCGCCACCCGGGCGGTTATCTGACGCACCTGGCTCTCGTCATAATCTACCTTGCCCACCATGCGGATCTCAGCGGTGACAAACTTTCGCTCGACAGGGCTGACCTGGATATCCATCAGGGCCTTGGCTGACTCGCTTGTTCTGAACTGGCGAGGCCCAAGGTCCTCGCCGGCGTCTTCGTAAACCGGCACCAGGTCCATATTGCATATGGGACATTGTCCAGGTCCAGTCTCGCGAACCGTCGTATGCATGGAACAGGACCAGAAAGCTATCTTTCGTCCGGAGCTGTCGTCCGTCTTGTCTTCGGGAGAACCACAGCCGACCAACAGCACCACTCCCACGAGAACTAAAAAGATCCATGACTTACTCATAGACTAACTCCTGCCCTATCTACCGGGCTCCAGCCGCAATCATCCAAAACTTACCCTTTCGCACCGACAAGGCTGGATTACGAGATTGTCAGTGGCGTCAAGGTCGATACGCAGGCCTACTACTTTGGCGTATCTTCGAGGATTACGCCCTGGTCAGCCATCTCTTTCATGTATTTGTCGGGATCGACCTTAAAAGCCTTTACACAATCGCTGCAGCAGAAGTACACGCGCTTGCCCTTGTGATCTGTGTATACCTTCTTGTTGATCGGATTACCCTTCATCATTGGGCAGGTCGTCTGAGCTTGGCCCTCGTCGCCGGCCCCACAGCCCGTCAGAAGAAACCCTGCTGACAGGGCCAAACACAAAGCTCCTACAAACAATGCCTTTTTCATCATCGACCTCCTTTCTGCGACCGGCTTTCCCAGCCGCTAATGAGTGGCTCTCTACTATTATACCCACTTATTTGCCGTCGGGTTCGGCTGTTAGCTCCTGAGCTTGGCCAGATTCGCGGCCCAGACCCCGGCCAATGAGCATCTCCAGTTGGGCTAATCGCTGGGCGCCATTAGCCAAAGCACGCTCGTATAACAACTGGAACTCCAGGAGTATTCGCTCGGCGTCAATCAGGTCCAGAAAACTAGCTTTGTCAACCATGAATGCGGCTTGGCTAACTTTCAGGGATTGCTGGGCCTTGGGAATAAGGCTGTCCCGGTAGAGATTAATCTTGCGCTGGGCGTCGCGGAACTCATAAAGGGCAAGGTGGACTTCACTGGCAAGAGCGTTTTCAGTACCGAGCCTCTCTTTCAGGGCCGCCAAGTATCGGGCACGGGCCTGGCGTTGGTTGGCCCGGTATTTGTCATGCCAGATGGGCAGGTTGATAGAGGCCATTACCACCACGGGGTCTTTGCCGCTGTCGGGTGTGCCGGACATCAAGGCCTCTGCTGTGTCGATATAGTCCACTCCCAGTGTGATATCAGGAAAATAGTCTTTGCCAGTCAACTCGACGGCTTTCTTTTTTGCGGCAATCTGGTAATCCAAGGCCTTCAGCTTAGGATTGGCTTCGCGCAGCCAAGTGAGAATCTGCTCATCACTGGCATCGATTTTTTCCTCCCGGGGCGCTTCTGTGGGCCAGGGAAGTCCAGCCCCAGCCGGACGGTTCAGGGCAGCATTGAGTTTAGCCATGATGGGGCCGCGTAAATCCTGGAGGCTTCGCAGTTGATCCTCCAGCTTGCCCAGTTCAACCTGAGCCCGGATTACGTCCTGATGCCCGGCGGCAGCAACCTTGTACTTTGTGCGGACCACCTGCTCGATATAACGCATGAGCTCGACATTTTCTTTGGTTACAGAAATGGCCCGGGCCAGGTAATAGTATTCGTAGTAGGCGTGCTTGACCTGGTAAAAAAGTTTCAGTTTTACAGCCTCGAAGGCTTGCCCCTGGGCCTTGGCCTTTTCCAGAGCAATATCTCCACTGGCTTGGAGCTTGCCGAACCAAGGGAAGGTTTGGGCCAAGCCAAAGCTCTGCTGTTGAGGTCCCACACGAGTTTCAACCTCCTGGATGAAATATCGGTAGGTCAATCTTGGATCAGGTAATGTCCGGGCCGGGGCTATTGCCTCCAGAGCTGCCTTATAGCGAGCAAAAGCTGCCTGCAGTTGGGGATTGTGCAGCGCCGCGTAAGCCAGGTATTGCGTCAGACCCGCCTCTGCCGGAAGCTCCGCTTCGGGCCGCTGCCGAGTACCAATTTCGATAGACCGGCCGTAGATTTGCTGCTGGATATGGTTGAATTCTCTAAATGCCTTCCGCTCTTCGCTCGAAGCGCAGCCCACCATTAAAACCATCGCAACAATCGGCCAAAAACATACCTTTGTCCGCTTAGTCATTGGCTTGCCCAGCCGAAGGGGTTCTATTTATCCGCCAATTTTTTCACAAGTTTCTGATGTCTGCGGCAAAACTCCGCTCCTGTCCCGAGTTGAGCTCTGATCATCTGCTCCTGCCAGTGGGCGTTGAACAGTCGGCAATCGGGTTCCTCGCAGAATGGCTCGGCAAACAGATGATAAAAAACCGCCTGCATACTATAGCCCTTCAGTATCTCTGTCAAGCGAGGATGTCCATGATCTATAAACCTTCCTTTTAGCTCTTCCCGGACCTTTTCCTCATCCAAGCCGGCCATCAAACCGAAGTAATATTCTCGCGGTTTAGCTGGACCTTCTACAATTCCGGTGGTACTGATAATGCTCGGCCAGCCGTATACACTCACCCGAGCATGATACCGCCGATCACTCTGATCCCATGTGCCTATCAGGCGATTGGTGAAGACAATGTGCATAAATTCCAGCGAGGTCTCCTCGTCAGCAAGCAATTCAAAATAGGTTTGCTGTAAGGCTATTCCGTCATAGAAGGCTTCTCTGTTCACAACAGCTTCCAGCAGCCACTTGCGCTCTTGAGCAAATTGCTCCGGATCAAGCTTGTCTTTACTCACTAGCTTTGCCGGGTCCTTTATGTGGGCCTTGCCGAGGTCCTCAGTCACAGTTTTGAGTTTCCGCTGATCTGCTTGCTCTTGGCCACGAAGATGGTGTCGGACGAATTCAGGCCTAATTCGTACACGGTCTGCCCCGAACCACTGTCCCAGATATTCGCCGATTTGGTGAATATCAAAGTTCTCGACGCCTGCTCCGTCGTAGAGGCAAATAACACGTAGATTCTGTGGGATAGATCTCATGGCGTCCACCTGGTTTGTCTACCTGCCAAATATCAAATGATCGCTAAGATGCAAACCTTGTTTGGCCGCAACTGGCTACCGTCGCAGCGACATCCTCGTCAGTGTGAACCGTTGACAAAAATCCTGCCTCAAACTGCGAAGGTGGAAACAATAGCCCTTTATCCAGCATGGAGCTAAAAAACTCGGCGTAACGCTCGGTGTTTGATTGCTTGGCTGACCGGTAGTCTCTGACAGGATTATCGGAGAAAAACACTGTAAACATAGAGCCCACACGGTTTATTTGAACCGGAATACCTGCATCTGTAAATACTTTTCTAAGCCCTCGTTCGAGCCTTGCTGTGCGTTGTTCGAGGGCGTCATAGGGACACGCATCCAAGAGGTGTCTCAGAACGGCTATACCGGCAGTAGCTACCACGGGGTTACCGGAGAGAGTACCGGCTTGGTAAACATCCCCCACCGGGGCAAGGTGTTCCATAATCTGGCGTTTACCTCCAAATGCACCGATGGGAAGTCCTCCGCCTATTATTTTTCCCAGTGTAGTGAGGTCGGCCTGGACACCATACTTCTCTTGTGCTCCTCCGAAGGCAACCCGAAAGCCCGTAATAACCTCGTCAAAGATAAGCACGGCGCCAATCTCGTCGGCGATGTTTTGCAATCCCTCAAGGAAGCCCTTTGCGGGAGGAATAACACCCATATTGGCTGCAATGGGTTCAACAATAATACAGGCGATCTGCTCGGCATATTCCTTAGCCAATGTTCTGACTGCCTGGAGGTTGTTGTACGGAGCCAGAAGTGTACCGGCCGTGACGGCTGCCGGTACGCCAGCGCTGTCTGGAATAGCCAAGGTGCTGATGCCTGAACCGGCTTTCGTCAAAAGGCTATCGCTGTGACCATGATAGCAGCCCTCAAACTTCAGAATCTTGTCTCTTCCAGTGTAAGCTCGTGCCAGACGGAGGGCACTCATTACTGCCTCTGTACCTGAGTTCACCAGGCGAACCAGCTCTATGGAAGGAAAGGCCTTTTTTATTAGTTCCGCCAGGATGATTTCTGGCTCTGCTGTCAGGCCAAAGCCAGTCCCCCGGCTCACTGCCTGCGTTACTGCATTTACCACCGAAGGATGATTGTGTCCCAGAATAAGTGCGCCCCAGGACATCAAATAATCGATGTGTTTGTGACCATCGACATCGTAAAGGTGAGGGCCTGAACCGCGGGCTGCGATGATGGGCTTTGCACCAACAGCCTTGAAGGACCTGGCTGGGCTGTTAACACCGCCGGGAATTGTCAAAAGCGCACGCTCGAATAATGTCTGGCTCAGCCCTTTAGCCATTGAGCTACCTCTTTTGCATAGTAAGTAATGATCGCAGTCGCCCCAGCCCGCTTGATGGCTGTCAGCGACTCAAGCACGGCCTGCCGCTCATCGATAAACCCAGCCGAAGCTGCTGATTTTAACATCGCGTATTCACCGCTGACCTGGTAGGCAGCAATAGGCAAGCGCGTCAGGCTGCGGAGCTCCATTAGAACGTCAAGGTAAGGCAGAGCTGGCTTGACCATTAGCCAATCAACACCCTCGGCTTCGTCGAGCAGGGCGTCCTCGATTGCTTCGTGACGATTGGGCAGAGGCAGTTGGTAACTGCGCCTATCGCCAAAGCCGGGGGAAATCTGGGCGGCATCTCTAAACGGTCCGTAAAATGCCGAGGCGAACTTGGCTGCGTAGGACATGATCGAACTACTGCAAAACCCGCTCGCATCCAAGGTCTCACGTATGGCCTGAACCTGTCCGTCCATCATGGCTGAGGGGGCAACAATGTCAGCGCCTGAAGCAGCAAAAACCTCTGAAACCTTTGCCAGGACTTGCAGAGTGGCATCATTATTCACTTGGCCGATATCATCCACAATTCCGCAATGGCCGTGGGTCGTATAGCTGCACAAACAGACGTCGGCTATGACCACAAGGTCGGGCCTTTCCCGCTTTATGGCCCTGATTGCCTTCGGTGCGATACCTTCAGGATCAACGGCAGCGGTGCCTGTGGCGTCCTTCTCGTTGGCGTCGGGTACACCGAAGAGCATTACTGCAGGTATACTCAACGTGTTGACCCGCTGGGAGATCAAGTCCGGCGAAAGTCGGCTCACACCGGGCATTGAGGCAATAGGCTCTGCCCGATCTTTGCCGCTTATCGCAAAGACGGGTAATATCAGTGAGTCGCTGCTGAGATGTGTCTCGCAGGCCAGTCGCCGCAGACCTTCAGAGCAACGACGCCTGCGCATTCGCTTTCTTGGAAACATAGGGACTGACCACCTTTGCTGCTATGCCGATTCTACGCAACTGTTCACAAGTAACCTCACCAATGCACCAGATTGGTCTTTGAAAGCCTGTAATCCCGTACGCATTCCAAAATGCCTTGACACCCGAAGGACTGCTGAAATAGAGAATGTCATGTTCAGGTAGAGGAGAGCCTAAGTCCGGATGGGCATGGACCGTATGGAGCGAAAGTCGATTAATGGTGAGTCCCAATTCGCTGAGCCCACTGGAAAGTGTCCCGGGAGCGTTAGCTCCTTGTACCAGAAGAACTGTACCGGACCCGTCCTGCTGTTGGCAAAAAGTCTGCAAGATGCCTTCACTACCCTCGGCCTCAGGCACAATATCGGCACGAAGATTGTTCTCTTGAAGCACAGATGCCGTCCCCGGCCCCGAGACAACCAGTTTAGCTCCTGCAAATATCCGGGCATCGAGATTATGTTTGTCAACTTCTCGCAAAAACAGCTCCGCGGAAACCTTGCTGGTTATAATTACCCATCCGAATTGACCATGGGCCAGCCTCCGTAGCGCTGAGGAGATGTTCCCGGTGTTATCGAGCGGCTGTACTGCGATAGCGGGCCAATGAATGATTTGGCCAAGGTGCCTGAAAGGAGCCGGATCGATGCCCGTGAAAAGGATACGCTGTCGAGAAGAAAATTTGGCGATTTTGCCAACCACCAAGACGGCGGGCGCCCGAATGTGGGCACTTTGAGCCAGCTCGGAGATTTCGCACAGAGTTGCGGAGACTCGCCGTTCGAATGGCTGGATACCGCGCTCGATTATGACGGTGGGGGTTTGACTATCCCACCCAGCCAGTGAAAGCTGCTCAACAAGCTCCGGCAGATTGGATGCGCCCATCAATACAATCAGGGTATCGGCCTTTGGTAAGTTTGTGTTAGTTTTGCCATCCGCTGTTCGGGCGGTTACCACGGCAAACGATCGAGAGCTTCCTCTGGCGGTTAAGCCTATCTCTGCGGCGAGAGGCACACCCAAAGCTGAACTGATGCCCGGTACGATCTCATAATCGATATCGCCCATCTGCAATGCTTCTATCTCCTCTTGGAGATGGCCGAAAACGCCGGGGTCACCACCCTTTAGGCGTACAACGGTTTTGCCAGCAAGAGCTGCTTCGATCATTTTGTGGTGAATATTATTTTGCCGAGTGGGACACTGGCCAAGCTCTGTGGTACATATAATCTCGACACCATTTCGTGTTTGGCGGAGAAATTCCGTCGAGACGAGGCGGTCGTGCAGAATAAGATCAGCTTGGCCAAGGGCGCGTAAGCCACGAAGCGTGATCAAATCAGGTGCCCCAGGGCCTGCACCTATGATATAGACTCTTGCTCCGTCCATTGAAGATGAGTCCTTTCTCCCAAGTCGAGAGGTTTTAATAGATTAATCAGTTCCGGATTGTCATCCCTGACTATGAGAGCCAACGATCCTTGGCCCGGGGGCGGCGGAAACTCGTCAGTTGTAAACCACTGCGATATCCGATGCTCTAGACCGAGTCTCCAAAGACCAACTGCTGCGAGAACAACTGCGTCAAATTGCCCCGCATCCACTTGTGCTATTCTTTCTTCAACATTCCCGCGAATCGGCAGCACATGAAGATCCGGGCGCAAACGTAAAATGCCTTTCTTCCTGCGTTCGCTTGAGACTCCTACTCTTGAATTAGCAGGCAGGTTTTGCAGACTGGTACCGTTGCGTCCGACAAGACACTCATTGGAGACAAATGACGGCGTGACAGCAGCTACAGCTAATCCTGGCCTTAATTGACTGGGCACATCTTTGGAGCTGTGCAGGGCAATATCGATAGCACCTTCCAGCAGAGCGAGATCCAGACCCCTGGTAAAGAAATCGTCCTGAGCTATGTCTATCAGAGGAGTAGTTTTGTCCCTGTCTCCAGGAGTTTCCGTGGTTACCAAATGCACATCGAGCCTTGGAGCGATAACTAGAAGAGCCTGCAGCAATTCCATGGTTTGCAAGCGCGAGAGCGCACTTGGTCGTAGGCCAATCCTTGCCTGTCGCACGATTTTTTGCGGTCCGTACATCCGCTTATGCCATCGGAGCGCGTACTCAAATGCCTTCCGCTGGTTCTGGGCTATTGCTAACTGCTGTTTTATGTTGTGAGCATAATTTGTCTTTGACGCTATATCGTTTAGCCCAATATATCGGCCATCTAAAGCATTTATTACTTCCAGGGCGACATTGGGCGGAACGCCCAAATCAATCACTATAGACCCTCTCGGTAGCTGCATGGCGTCGCCTAGGCCGAAGACAGGCGAGGAAGAGGTCGTTGCCAGAACCAGACCATTGGCATCAGGGAAGAATTCTGTAAGCTGGTCCCTAGAATGAAGTGTAGCTCGAATCTCCCGGCAAAACCGTTCGGTGTGTCCGCAGAGTCTTCGGGTAAATACCCTTAGGTTATATCCCCGCTTAGCCAGTTTTAGGCCGATCTGGCGCGCAAGTCTTCCGCTTCCAGCCAGCAGGACTTGGCCGACAGTCTCTGATTTGATGCGGTCCTCAAAGATTCGGCAGACTTGCTGAGCCCAGGAAACATCCTGACCATTAATAGGCCACTGCCGGCGTATTTCTTGGCCCGCAGCTAAGACGTCATCGATTGTATTTTTCAGCCTGCTTCGGTCGTTGGAAGTGAACCGAGTCCTGGCTGCGGCACGCACTTGTCCGACGATATCCGTCTCACCGACAAAGGCCGAGTCCAAGCCAAGAACCACACGCAGGAGATGATAATAAGCCTCTAATCCGGTCTTCGAATACCAATTGGTTTTTGGGCCGCCTTTTTCGTGCAGTAGCTTGTGCAATCGATCGGGGAGTTGGCCATCTGAACAGGAGTGGAAGTAAAACTCCAAACGCTGGCAGGTAGAAAGTACAAAGAATTCTTCGCTGCCAAAAATCTCTCTGACGTTCTCTTGCAACCGGGCATCTGTGTGCCCGGCAAGCAGCTCCGAAATCTCAGGCCCAACATCCTCACGCCGGGCTCCGAACAATCCCAACCTGGGCTGTGAATTCATCCGCTCCAGCAAAGCCTGTGAGAGAACGTCGCGCAGATCACGCGAACGGGACGGGCTTTTGCCGTCCGAAAGTACCGCCACTTTCAGGCCATCCACGTTGACTGAAGCGGGAAAGATAACCGTTGATAATTTTCCGGAGGACGCAATGCAGTGAAGAATGCCACGTGCCTTGCAATCCTGGGCGATCCGGAAATTCAAGGACGGTTCGTCCGTAGCGGCTATAACCAATAGGTAGCCCTCGTCCAGTATCATGGATTCGTATGAGCGTTGCAGCCAGCTTACTGTGCCGGCAGCAACCTGGGCCTGCAATCTGGCCGAGAGCTGCGGTGATACTACAGTTACTTGCGCGCCGTGATCCAGCAACGTTAAAGCTTTGCGAGCGCCAATCCTCCCGCCACCGACAACAAGACAGGGTCTTTCAGCTACTTCCATTCCCACAATCATATATCGATCCGAGGATCTCACCTTTAATTCCTCCTTCGGACCGTAACGAGGAAGTGCCCGTTAGATTCAGAGGTGTCCACAATTTCCTGGCCTTGCTCGGTGAAACTAGCAGGGACATTCTCCACTGGCTCACCACCGTCAAGCAGTACCTCTAAGATCCCGCCTACCTCGATCTTTTCCAGCGCCAACTTGGCCTTGACAAAGTTCAGTGGGCATTCAACACCCCTGAGGTCAATCACGTGTTCGTTATCCTTGGGGGGGTTTGGGTCAACGTGTTTTTTGGAAATCGGCTCGACTCTAAAATTGAGATTGGCGTCCAACGAGTGGAAGAGCTCTTCCACTCTGGCGAGCATTCTTGCTACAGACTCCTGCAAATGGCCTATGTCGGCTATATCACCCAGGCGATAGTCCAAAGCTTGATTTAAGAGTTTCTCTGTCCCTTGGCCAATCCACCCAGGTTCGATTAGATGCTTAGCAAAAGCTGAGAATATTTCCCTATCTTTTCTTGGCTCGAGGCCACGGGTAATCAGAAGCGCTCTAGCGGCGGCAACTATAGCTTCGTATACGGTATCGGATTTAGTTTTGCCGTCGGTAGATTCTTTAGCCCTATCGAGAGACTGCTTAGCCTGGTCAATATCGAGCCGAATAACATCCATGACACCCGCACCGCACTCGCCCGGGCCACGACCAGCAAGTGAAAAGTCCTCCGTGGCTCCGAAGTCCTGATAGAATTGGGGTTGTTGCTCAATGGTAGGGATGTGACTATATTTTGCTGCAATCCTGGCGATTTTCTCCTTACTGTCGGCTACAGTAGAGTCCAGACTTTCTCGATCCGCTGCAGAAGACTGCAGCAGGCCTAACACATCGTACACCAAGGCTGGTACGTTCTTAGCGGGTACCACTGCCACCTGCTCAGCTAAGCGAGCGCTACCTTGGCCAACTTTTCCACCGACCAGAACCGAATAACAGGGCACTAACTTGCCGTCGAGGCGTTTGGCTCGGCCCTGAAGACCGATCACGCCAATAGGATGGTGGCCACAGGAGTTCGGGCAACCACTGATTCTGATGACCTGGCCGTTCCACTCGATGGACCAACCCGTTGTGTCCAACTCTGTGGAAATGGCACTGGCTAAGTCTCGTGATCGGCACAGTCCCAGTCGGCAGGTCGAGGCCCCGGCGCAAGCTACGAGCTTCGGACCACCGGCGCTGAGAACGCCTGCTTTCAGGCCGCTCAGTTGAGCAAAGGCGAATGGCAAATCATCCTCTCGCACTCGGCATAGCAACAAGTCCTGTGTCTGAGTTGTCCTTATGAGTCCTGCGCCAATCGTGCCAGCCAAAGATGCAATCTTCTCAAGGTCATTTGCCGAAATGTCTCCCAGAGCAAGTCTGAGCCTGATGGTAAAGGCTCCGGGCTCTTTCTCCGCCGATACGTTCGCTCTTCGCCAGTTGTGGTATTCAACTAGTGACCTATCTGTGGTGGTCGAGTTCGATTGTCCGGAAGCTTTGGACGTCGAGATGATCGGGTGGATGGTTGGTGTCTGCAATTTTTCCTGCTTCAGTTTCTCCCGCTGTTGTTGATAGAGTTTGACAAATTCATCTTGGCCGAGGCGGTCAAGCACATAGCGGAGTCGAGCTCGGTGCTTGTTAGTCCGATCACCGTACTGATCAAACACACGTTTCATGGCCTCGGCGACGGAAAAGACTTCCCTTCCCGGAATAAAATCTTCGATCTTCACCGCAACCCGCGAATGAGAACCCATTCCACCTCCAGCGTAAACAGTGAATCCCTCGGTGCCATCCTTGATGTTAGCGAAAAAACCCAGGTCAGCTACGGATGCCAAGGCGCAATCCTGGCTGCAGCCTGAAAAGGCTACCTTGAACTTGCGCGGCAGATTGAAAGAACTTTCAAAATCCAGCAGGTACTCCGCCAAAGCAATAGCGTATGGCCTCACATCAAAGGCCTCATCCGGACACACCCCCGCCCTGGGACAGGCGGTTATGTTCCGAACAGTGTTTCCGCCGCCACCTCGGGGTGATAGACCAACCTCCAAAAGACTTTCCAGGATGTCAGGCGTCTTTTCTATTTTCACTTCGTGGATTTGGACGTCCTGTCTGGTCGTAATATGGAGAACTCCGTTACCGTAGGTTCGGCTGAGCTCCGCCAGGCGCTGGGCCTGCTCTGGTAAGATGACGCCGGCCGGCGCTCTAACCCTGACCATAAACTCGCCTGTTTGCCGTTGCTCGTATATCCCGCGGGGCACGCGATAGGCCTGAAAAATCGCTGGGGTAGTCTGGCCATCCAGAAAATCTTTGACCTTCTGGCGAAAGGATAATGTGTCTTTCTTTATGCTCTCAGGAAGCCGAAAAGAAGTATTAGTTTGAGCCACAATCCACCTCGACAATTTCAAGTTTAGACTCTGATATAACTCCGTCATCAATATTGAATGCTCTCACCCTGGGCTCTGAAGGCTCCTGGAGAGAGAGGACTACATATAAGACACCGTCGGTAAAGGCCAGGCGAATGTCCTCCTTCGAAGGCCGGGCTGGGCTATTTGGGTGGCTATGGTAAATGGCCAGTATCTCCAAGCCTTTTGCCCGCATGTCCTTCATCACGGCAAACTGCTCCTCCGCGGCCATCATAAAGTGCTCGCTGCTTTGATCCGTATTGGTCATCTTGTATAGCCGCTGGACACGATTGTCGGTGCCAGCCAAGATGCCACAGGCCTCTAAAGGTGCTTCCGCACGGGCTTGGGAGAGCATCTTGGAGAATATATGCTCAGGTATTTCTAATGTATCCATCACTGGCTCGCCTTTAGATCACACGCCGCTTGTTCTTCATCCGCGAGTTCCGTGATGGAGGGTTCTTGGCCGCATAGCCGGCAATCCGGATTGCGGGTAACTTTTACTTCGCGAAACTGCAAGCCGAGGCCGTCGAATATCAACAGCCTATCCGTCAGAAGCTCACCGACGCCGAGGAGGTATTTCAGTACTTCCGTGGCCTGCAGACACCCGATTACACCGGCCAAAGGGCCAAGCACCCCGGCCTGGGAGCAGGACGGCACAAGGCCAGCAGGGGGAGGTTTATCGAACACACAACGATAGCAGGCAGTTTGGCCCGGTAATACCGTGATCATTTGGCCATCGAAGCGCAGTATTCCCGCGTGGGAAAATGGAACTTTCTCAAAGTAACAGACATCGTTAATCAAGAACTTCGACGGGAAGTTGTCTGTACCATCTAATACGAAGTCATGCTTCTTGATAATCTCTCGGATGTTTGCTGCTGCGGCCCTTTCTCGGTACGTTTGGACGGTTACATCAGGATTGATTGCCTTTATCTTCTCGGCTGCTGATGCAACCTTTTCCCTGCCTACGTCGGAGGTATTATGAATCACCTGCCTTTGAAGGTTCGTCAGATCGACGTTGTCATAATCAATAATGCCGAGTGTACCCACGCCCGCTGCGGCCAAGTACAAAGCGGCCGGGGAACCCAGACCGCCGGCCCCGACGATCAAAACCTTCGAGGCCAGAAGCTTTTCCTGGCCCGGGCCGCCGACTTCCTTGAGGATTATCTGTCGGCTATAGCGCTCGATCTGCTGCTCAGTCAGACTCACGGCCGCCTCCCATAAAATAAAGGAACTCCACCTTGTCGCCTTCATTCAATCCTGTCGAAGCGAAAGTCTCCCTTTTCAAAATCGTGCCGTTCAGCTCAACAGAAACCATGTCCGGCCATTTGACTTTTTGCTCTTTCAGCAGCTCCGTAACGGTGTGAGCCTCGTCCGTTTCGACATCTTTGCCGTTAATGATCAGCTTCATAGTCTGCTTCCTTCTTCTTATGTCTGTCCCAGAGCCTGAGCGAAATCGCTCTCTATGTCGTCAAAATCTTCTATGCCGACAGATACGCGAACCATGTCTTCGGTCACACCCATGGCTTTTTGCTCATCCAGCGGAAACTCGTGAAAGATGGTTGACGAGGGATGAATTACCAGCGTTTTGGCATCGCCCAGGTTAGCAAGGTTTTGAGCAAGCTTGGTTGCGTTTATGAACTTGAATGCCGCCTCTCGGCTGGCCAGTCCAAAAGTCAACAGCCCGCCGCCGTGACCGCCAAAGAGTTTCTGCACTCGGCCATGGAACTGGCTGGAGGGCAAACCCGGATAATTTACCCAACGAACCTTCGGGTGTTTCCCAAAATACTCTGCCAACAGCGCAGCATTGGCGCAGTGCCTTTCCATCCGACCGGGAAGTGTCTCCAGACTCGTCAGCGTAAGAAAAGAGTTAAAGGCAGACGCACAGCAACCGAGGTCTCTGTAGATCAGATTGCGAAGGTGCCCAAGGAACGCTAATTCACCGGCCTTTTCAGCCAAGGTCCTGATATCCTTGAATGGCCCCTCTTCCCAGGAGAAGTTCCCAGTGTCGATTATGACTCCGCCGATTGAATTGCCGTGACCGTTAATGAACTTCGTCGTCGAGTGCACAACTATGTCTGCTCCCCAATCCTTTGGCCGGATCAGAACAGGCGTCGTCAGCGTGTTGTCCACCACCAATGGAATCCCCGCCTGGTGAGCTATTTCAGCAATGGCCGGAATATCAGGCACGTCCATCCGCGGATTGCCAATGGTCTCGATGAAAATCAGCCGAGTGTTCTTCCTGATATTCTTGGCGAACTGCTCAGTATCGCCGGCATCGACAAGCGTGGTCTCTACGCCGAAGCGACCGAAAGTATTCTTGAACAGCGAGACCGTCCCGCCGAATATCCCGGCCGCCGAGAGTATGTGGTCACCTGCATGTAGAAGACCCGCGAGGATGCAGGTAATAGCCGCCATTCCCGAAGAGCAAACCAAACTGCCTATCCCATCCTCGAGCTGAGTTAGACGCCGCTCCAGGGCATAAGTCGTCGGGTTGGCAATTCGGGTGTATATGTAGCCCGGGGCGGTTCCCGCGAATACCTCGGCCAGCTCCTCGGCACTACGATAGGCATAGGAAATAGTCTGAAAGATTGGCGTTGCCGTGGCGCCTGTTTGCTCTTCCGGGTCATAACCACCGTGTACAGCCAAGGTATGCGTTCTCATCGCCAACTCCTTCCCAGGCCTCAAATCTGATACTCCGGAGGCTTGGCCCTGCCGAAGCGAACCTTCAGCCAGCAGCGCTCATGGGCGTAATAGACTCCCAGCTTTATCAGCGTATCTGCCAGACCGATAGAAGCCGCCAGCTCGACCTTCCTTGTTACCGACCAAGCCACGCCCATCGTTATAAACAGCGCCATAACCCGCCAAGTCAGGGCCTTGACTATACTGCGAGCCCGTGTCTCCAAGATTGCACCCTGTCAAGAATATTGTTCTAGATGCCCGCACCTTCAACCAGCTTCAATGGCCGCGTGTGGATCCCGCACTCGCCGCCGACCTTGCTGGTCCCAACCCATCGCCCGGCTCTTTCATCGACACCGGTGCTGATCTTGGTGCAAGGCCCGCAACCCAGAGAACGATAACCTTGCTTATAAAGCGGGTTCACATCCACCTTGTGCAACGCCAGGTACTCCCACACTTCACGCTCGTACCAGATAAGTATGGGGTTGAGCTTGAGCAGACCTTCGTCACGCTGTTCGATCTCCTGAAACTCCACCCGCGTGCGCCCCTCCGTACATCGCAGACCTGTCACCCAGCACTTGACCTTCATCTCTTCGATGGCCCGGCGGGTCGGCTCGACCTTCAGTATATCGCAGCAGCGGTTGGGGTCCGTCTCGTAAAGCCGCTCCGGTATCTCGACGTCGTTGCTGTAGACCTTGAGCTCCGGATATCTGGCCACCTCTTCGGTCATGAACTGTTTGGTCTCGGGAGGCTTGAAGCGCGTGGTAACAATAAAACCTCGTATCCTCGGGCTCACCCGTTTGGCCAGGTGCCATACGGCTACTGAGTCCTTGCCCAGACTGTTGGCCACGACCAGGGTATCGGCGTACACCTTGTAGGCCCGCTCGATCAGGCTCAGCGATCGCTCGACCTTCTCCTTGAAGTTCAAGCCTTCCACCAAGGCCTTGACATCTTCTTGTGTCGCTTCAAGCATCTTCATTTCTCCCTGCCGATTTAACTGGCGCAAAAATCCGCCCGTACGCTACTGGCCCCGGACCGGACTAGATACAGTAACTGGCCACGTATCTTTCCGCCGCGGCCGCCTCTTCCTCGATTAGGTCCTGGAAACTCGTCTGATCGTAAACCCCGGCCACGGCATCGCGCGCCCGAGACCACATGCTCATAAAGGCACAGTTGCCCCGAAGTGGGCAATCATTTTCTTTGTTCCCAGCTACACAGCGCACCGGTGCGACCGGCCCGTCGATGAACCGGATAATCTGGCCCACATACAACCTGGCCGGATCCATTGGCAGCAAATACCCGCCATGTACGCCCCGACGGGATTCGACGAATCCGCCTTGACGCAGTTGCCCCAGGATCAACTCCAAAAACCGCGGGGGAATGGCCTGGGTTTTAGCTATCTCACTGACACTTATCGGGCCGAGACCACCACCCCAGTACTTGGCTAACTCGAAGACTGCGCGCAGTGCATACTGACATTTCTGGGATACGTTCATGATAAAATTCTCCAATACTATATTGACTTTATCGGAATAATAGGATATACTCCTTGGAAAGTCAAGACCCTTTTGCCTCAAGAGCTAGGAAAATTATCGCAGAGGACCTAGGAAAAGACATAACATCTTTATTTGTGCGGTATTATGTCTTTCAGTAATATTTATCGAATTCTTGGAAAGGAGTCGCCATGAGCCGAATATACGAAGACATCACGCTTACAATAGGCAAAACCCCACTTGTAAGGATCCATAGGAATCTAATACCCTCGACAGCGCGGATATCAGCAAAACTGGAGGGATTTAATCCTATGTGCTCGGTCAAAGACCGTATCGGTGTGGCCATGATCGATGCGGGCGAGCGCGACGGCCATATCCGGCCGGGTACCACCATCATTGAGCCAACCAGTGGAAACACGGGTATCGCTCTTGCTTTTGTATGTGCAGCTCGCGGTTACAAGTGCGTTCTGACTATGCCGGAGTCGATGAGCATTGAACGGCGGAAGGTTCTTCTGGCCCTGGGAGCTGAGGTTATATTAACCCCTGCGGATCAGGGAATGCCCGGTGCTATCGAAAAGGCAAAAGAACTAGTAAACAATACCCCGGACAGTTTCATGCCGCAGCAATTTGACAATCCAGCCAACCCTGAAATCCACCGACGCACAACCGCTGAGGAAATTTGGAAGGACACTGATGGACAAGTAGATATTGTTATAGCTGGTATAGGGACAGGTGGGACTATCACCGGCATTGCAGAAGTGATTAAGCAGCGCAAGCCGAATTTCAAGGCCATAGGCGTAGAGCCGCTGCAAAGCCCGGTCATTTCGCAAACACAGGAGAATAAGGAGATCCAACCCGGGCCACATAAGATTCAAGGCATTGGTGCCGGCTTTGTGCCAACTGTATTGGATTTGGAGCTTGTCGATGAAGTGGTCAAGATCGACCAAGAAGAAGCCATCGACTGGGCTCGGCGAGCTGCTAAACAGGAAGGGCTTTTTGTTGGTATTTCTTCCGGGGCGGCATTGGCTGCAGCAAGCATTGTCGCGGCCCGATCCGAAAATGCAAGCAAAAGCATAGTCGTTATTCTACCTGATTTTGGAGAGCGATACCTGAGTTCTCCATTATTCGAGGGCTTGAAAGAGCATTGAAAAGTTAGAACTGTTAAATCCTAAAGCAAACGTGATTATTGAGGTTATTTGCGGATACCACGGACTGCAGGACTCAGAAATGGCACTTGGATCACCCAACTTAGAGGCAGGAGAAGAGAGCCTTCGTAATACCCTTATTGTGGAAATGAGGAAAATCTTTGGCAATGAGCAGCTTCAAGCCCCATTCTTTGGCATATTTCTCTCTGAACTTGTAAATTTCCTTAAACTTGTAGGTGGTATCAATATGCATGACCGGAAACGGTATCTTGCCGAAAAAGGCCTTCCTGGCCAGCCACAGCAGGGTCGTGGAGTCTTTGCCGATCGACCAGAGCATAGCCACATCCCTGAACTGGCTATACGCTTCGCGGATAATGAAAATGCTCTGATTTTCCAACTTATCCAACTGAGTGAGACTGGAATCCATAGCGAGTGTGCTCCCAACAAGTTCTTTCAAATCATTATAGTGATAATTGGAGGTGCTGTCAAATGGATCGAGCAATACCCGCGTATCAAAGCATTTTTCGGCACTACCCAGAACGCAGGAAGACTCAAATCTGGATTGCAATCAGTGTCTATGTCCTGGTGGCAATTATCAAGGGGCCTTTCGCCTGGGCCAGGGCGTGAACGGGGCGATCACCTCGCCCCGCGAGCTCACCTAAGGCATCTGCCAAATAATCCAGTTGATCGGAAACCCCCAGGAGGTGATCCCGGCGTGCCTTTTACCCCCTTCGGCACTGACCGAGGCCCCTGTCAGCGACTTGGTCACCAGAAAATGTACTGCTCGGATATCTTCCAGGCTAAAGTATTCTTTAGCGACAAAAATAGCCATAGGCACAGACAACAGTCAGCCTCTGC
>DAOVKO010000139.1 GCA_030631725.1 Actinomycetes bacterium
CTCTTGACTGTTATCCTCTTTCAGGACAAGATATGGGCCTACGTGGGCCCGGGCCTGCAGATCCTCTGGGAATTGCTGAGGGCCGGTTGAGGCCCGCCGGATTCAACCCGGCTCAGTTTCCACCTGGAGGAGAACAATATGCCCCACACCTGGCAGAGAATAAAAGTTTATACGAAATTATTTTTTATCTGCGTAGTTATACTTGCAGCCCTGGTCTTTATCGTTTCTAATAGGCAACTGGTGACCATCAGCTTCGGCTGGTGGACGCTTGCCGAGATCGGAACTTGGTTCCTCATAGTTCTGGCTGGCTTGGCAGGTATTGTTGTTTTCTTGGTTGTCGGCCGAACAAGTTCTCTGCTGCGGGATTTCAGGCGCCTTCGCAGCGAAAATAAGAACCGCAACCAAAACTTGCCCAATGCTGACTCGCCGTTTGGACAATAACCTTCGCTTAATCGCACGCTGGGCCCCGACTCCATCCGGACGGCTGCGTGCAAAGGCGAGTTCCCGTTATACGTCATTTGTGCTCAGGTGGTATTGGAAAAAACGTCGTGACAAAAAGGAGGTCCATTATGACGAAAAAAATCTTCCGCTTGATGTTCTTGGCTGGGCTGTTAGTCCTCAGCAGTCTCTCTGCCGGATGTGGGATGTTTAGTGGCAAAGAGGTGAACGCCCTGAAACTGGAAAACGCAAACCTCCAAGGTCGATTAGAAAGTACCGATCGCGAACTGGAGCGGGCCGACCAAGATATCAGGAGCCTGGAGTCGGACCTGGCCCAAGCCAAAGCAGACTACGATGAGCTTAAGGCCAGCAAACCTGCTGTCGGACCAGTACCCCCTGGAGTAACTAAGATTACTGTTTCTGACAGTGTCCTGTTCAGGTTTGCCGAAGCCGACCTTACCTCTGCGGGAAAAAGAGAGCTGGATTCTATTGCCGCCGATATAAAACGTCGCTACCACGGGCAGCGCATCTCCGTCGAAGGCCATACTGACAGCGTTCCTCTGGGAAAGCCAGCCACCGTGAAACGCTACGGGAGGAACGTCTGGCTCTCGGCCCACCGCGCTTGGGCTGTAGCTGACTATCTGATTGGGCGAGGTATATCTGAAAACCTCGTTAGTGTTGTCGGCCGAGGATCTAGTAAGCCAACGGGACTCGGCGCCGACCGGGACCGCCGGGTCGAAATAATCGTATTGTCTCGCTGAGGAAGAACCCGCCCAGCAAGGCACGGCTAAGCAGGTGAGCTAACAGTGTCTGCGGCAAATAGAGTGCTTCTTTAACCCTTTGCCGTTGCAATTGTTAGCTTGCCTGCTCCCGAGAGGCCCCATAAACTCTAGGCCCAACCCCGCAAAGCTCCGGAAGCATCATGCTCTCAATCGTCGATTATAGTATGGGTAATCTGCGCTCTGTAGCCAAGGCCTTTGAGCATCTGGCTTGCCCTGCCCAGATTACCAGGACACCTGCCGATATCGAACGGGCCGATCGCCTCGTGCTTCCCGGCGTCGGCGCCTTCGCCGACGCCATGGCTGCTCTGAACTCTTACGGCCTGGTCGAGCCCATCCTTTCTTTTATTAATTCCGGCAAACCGTTCCTGGGCATTTGTCTTGGCCTGCAACTGCTCTTCGAACTCAGCTCTGAAGACGGCCAACATCAGGGCCTGGGAGTCTGGCCCGGCCAATGTGTCCGCTTCGACTTCAAGGACTATCCTCAAGGGCGTGGTTTGAAAATCCCCCACATGGGATGGAACACTATCATCAGGCAAAACCAATGCCCCCTTTTTAGGGGCCTACCTGACCCCTGCTATGTTTATTTCGTGCACAGTTATTACGTCGTCCCCGACCAGCAAGATGTCTCTGCTGCTCTTACCGAGTACGGCCCAGTAACCTTCACCAGCGCCGCCTGGAAGGACAATATTTTCGCTACTCAGTTTCACCCCGAAAAATCACAGCGCATCGGCCTAAAGATGCTTCAAAACTTTATTGACTTTCAACCTGTTGGCAGCGCTTGAGAAAACCCAATGGATATACTACCAGCCATTGATTTGCGCAGCGGCAAATGTGTGCGTCTCATTCAGGGCGACTACCAGCGGGAGATTCGTTACCGCGACGACCCCGTCCAGGTAGCCCTCGATTTCCAAAAAGAAGGCGCCCGCTGGATTCACATCGTCGATCTCGATGGCGCCAAGCAAGGCAAGCTCGCAAATCTGCCGGCCATCAAAAGCATCACCCAAGCAACCTCCGTCCAGATCGAAGTTGGCGGCGGCATCCGCTGCCTCGAAGACATCCGGGCCCTGCTCGACATCGGCATAACCAGGGTCATCCTGGGGACCAAGGCCTTGCAGGATTGGCCATGGTTCAAGAATCTGCTCCAAAAACCCGAACTAGCCAACAGATTAGCCCTGGGCCTCGACGCCCGCGACGGACGCCTGGCCGTTAGCGGATGGACCGACCAGACCGCTCAATCCGCCCTGGACCTCGCCCAGCGGGTCCGTGATTGGCCCCTGGCAGCCATCATCTACACCGATATCAGCAAGGACGGCATGTTGGTCGGCCCAAATCTCCAGGCCACTGAACAACTCGCCCTGGCTACCACCGTGCCCGTAATCGCCGCTGGCGGAGTTACCACTGAGGCCGACGTCCGGGCCCTGGCCCAACTGCCCCTGGCCGGTATAATCATTGGCCGAGCTCTCTATGAAGGACGAATCAGTTTATCCCAGGCCCTGCGGATTGCTGGCGAAACAGGAAAAAAGACAAAGAGAAGAAAAGATTGTTAGCCATAGATGAACGCAGACAAGAAATAGCCCGGAGAAGGAAAATGTCAAAAACATCTGAGGCAATGCCCAGTGGTCGAGTTCTGCGCCAGCGAATCGATAAGGGCCAGGTACTGCTGGGCGTTACGATCGGCTTGCCAGCTCCGGAGATTCTGGAGCTGGCTAGAGACTGGGACTGGTTTTGGATCGACGGCCAACACGGTCAACTCAGCTATGATACAATTCTCAACTGTGTGCGTGTGGCAGATCTGGTGGGTGTGCCGTCGGTGGTCCGCACAGCGGGACACGATTATTCACAAATCGGACCGATACTCGACACTGGGGCTGCTGGGGTGATCATACCCATGGTGCACAATGCCGAGCAGGGGCGAGCTGTGGTCAGGGCTGCGAAATTTCCGCCTCTAGGACAGCGGTCCTTGGGGGGCCGACGGGTAATAGACCAATTTGGCAGTAAATACGCATCTATAGCCAATCAGAACGTGCTGGTACTAGCACAGATCGAATCGGTCGAGGGGCTGGCCAACGCTGAGCAGATCGCGGCCGTTCCGGGAATAGACGGCTTGCTCTTCGGCCCAGCTGATTACGCACTAGACTGTGGCTTGAGCATTGAGTCGGCTAGCGATATTTCCGAGCCCCGTTCCCAGGAGGCTGCCAGGAAGATTGCTCAGAGCTGCAAGAAACACGGCAAAGTGGCTTGCAGCTTCGTGGGTTCTTGCGAGACAGCCGCTCGTCTGGCTAAACTGGGCTATCAGATGCTCAGTGTCTCAATCGATGCTGCGCTTCTTGCTGGGGCCTTGAATGAAGCTTTGGCTGAACATCGGCGGGCTCTGAAGAATGGCTAAAGACCCGCAGCGGTATCCTGCACCAGATGTGGCGGCACTGTGGAAAAATATCTGATCATCTTTTTGGCCTGCCCAGTGCTGGGCTTTTTGGTTGGAGGAATCCCTTTCGGCGTCATTCTGACGGCGGCCCGGGGCATCGACATCCGCACGGTGGCTTCGGGTAACATCGGGGCTACCAACGTAGCCCGAGCCTTGGGACGCAAGTGGGGCTATTTCTGCTTCCTGCTTGATGTACTCAAAGGCGCCCTGCCCACCGCAGCTATGGGTCTATTGCTCGCCCACTGGCAACTAAACGATTCGCCCCTTGGCTTTCTCGCCTGGGCCCTGGTAGGCTCAGCAGCCGTACTCGGCCACGTCTTCCCCATGTATCTAAAATTCAAGGGCGGCAAAGGCGTAGCCACCAGCGCCGGCGTAGCCCTGGCCGTCTGGCCCTTCTATACCCTCCCTGCCCTGGTAGCCTTGCTGGCCTGGCTGCTGGTCACCCTCACCAGCAAGACCGTCTCTGCCGGCTCACTCGCCGCCTGCCTCGCCTTCCTGATCACTTATCTAGCTGGTTTCTGGATATTCGATCAACCACGCTGGATCATTCCCCCCTGGTCGCTCCGAAGTCAATGGCCCCTGCTCATCGCCGCCTGCCTCCTGCCAGTGCTCATCATCGTCCGCCACCGCAGCAACATCACCCGCCTGCTGACCGGCCAAGAGCACCATATCAAACTCGGCCACGGCCAATGAATTGTGCGAATTCTCCACCGGCGGCTTACGTATCTATTCGCACCGAGTAAGTCCTGAGTCGATTTTTCACCTGTTCGATATTTCTAAACAGAATGGTATTCAAGCCGACCTTGTTTGCCCCCTCAACATATTCTGGTTTATCATCTATGAAGACGGCTTCTTTTGGCTGCAGATTTAATTTCTCTAGAGTCAGCTCATAGATTCGGCGTTCCGGTTTCATAGTTCCCTGCGAACAAGAGAAAACTGCTACGTCAAAGTAGCCGTATTCTTTCTCATTGAAATACTCTACAGCCGGAATCTCCGTATTGGACAGAATCGCTGTTTTATAGCCGTTCGCACGTAATGAGCCAGCGAGCGCGAATACATCTTTTTTGGGAGAGTCAGACTCTCTAAATGCCTCAAGCCAGAGGGATTGAGACTTAGGCGGCGGAATGTTTAGACTGGAGCAAACTTTCTCCCAGAATTGAGATTCGGATATGCTTCCTTTCTGAAATTCAGCACTAAAAAGACTGTATGCTTTTTCAAAGACGTTAGGGGAAACATCTAGTGCACTGCTGCAAAAAGCAATAAGACTGGGCGCCGGATCGTCAATCAAAACGCCGCCCCAATCAAAAATGATGCCTTTAATCGTGGGCATGCTAGTAAATTTCAGATGATCTGCAGCTCAAGGCAAAAACTTACTCGGGTTTTTGAGCTTGGCCGGCAGCTAGGTTTTGACGACAAATTCCAGGGGATGCTTGGCAAAGGCCTACTGCTCCAGCCGCTCACTTCTTTTGAGCCCGGATTATGTTCTCATCAAACGACTCGCCCACCTCCTGGCCCGGCTCGAGGACGAGCACCTCCTCTGGCCGCCACTGCCCATCCAAGAGACGCTGCAAAAGCCCGCTTTGGCCGACCAGCTCATCATATGACCAGCCCATTTCTTGGGCACATCGGCGGGTAAAATCTTTATGCTCTTGTGCGTCCGGCCAATCCCAATCCACATACGTAGCCTGCTTATAATTGCTTACCCAGCTCTGCTGGACTTCCATAAGGTACTTGGCATTATCTTGGCCGTATTCTTGCGTGTACTCGGCCAACACTCTCTCGTAACGCTCTTGGCTCGGCTGATCGTTGTGCTTGATCCAGCCGGCCGAATACCAGTACACGCCCGGATGCGAATCGAAGTATTCCCGGTATCGCTCCTTTGAGCCCAGCAGAAAGGTGATGCAGTCGTGCCCCCGGGGAACAACCAGCCGCGTTTTGGGGCTTTTCAATCCCACTACCCCTCTCGAACAGAGTCCGTAGCCTAGAATTATGGCCTCAAAGCCCTGGCCGTCAGCCTGATCGATCGCTTCTTGAGCCCGCCGCCGCAACTCGTCCGGCGTATTGTGCAGGCCCTGTTCCAGAAAAAACAGTTCGATATCATTTCTGCTCCGCGAAGCGCACAGTTGAAGCTCCCGTTCCAGAACCGCGCAACTCACAAC
>DAOVKO010000236.1 GCA_030631725.1 Actinomycetes bacterium
AATCGCTTGCGGCAATGTGCATGGCGGCGAGGGCCTGGGGCTTGTTGTCCTCGATGGCAATGATGCCCCGACAGGCGCCGGTGGCTCGCATGGCCAGCAACAAACCGGCTACGATCCAGAAGGGGTCTTCGAGCATGAGGCGATAATCGCTGGTCAGGTAAGGCTCGCACTCGCAGCCGTTGAGGATCACGGTGTCGATGGGCCGTTCGGGGTTGGGCAAGAGCTTTACGTGTGTGGGAAAAGCAGCTCCGCCCAGACCGACCAGGCCCGCCTCCTGTGCAGCGTCCGCAATCTGCTGGGCGGAAAAATCGTCCGGGCTGAATTTCGGCAGTTCGGCTGCCGGCCAGCTCGGATCAGGGGTCTTACTCGAAGGGTCAGCGGCGATGGTAACGGCTGGGACGCGAAGGCCAGCGGCCAAAACAGTAGTGGTCAAAGGCCCGACCTTGCCGGCAATGGCGGTGTGCACCGCAGCAGAGATCAAACCGGTGGGCTCGGCGATCTTTTGGCCGGCTTCGACTATGTCCCGCGGCTTGACCAACAATTCCGCCGGTCTGCCGGTGTGCTGCAACAAAGCAAGGACCAGCTTGGCTGGGCTGGGCAAGACTTCGATAGCCAGATCGGCAGTCAGCGATTTGTTCTGGGGCGGATGTATGCCTCGGCGGAATGTGCCGGGGCCGATTTTGGCGGGGAGGCAAGGGGCTGATGAAGTGGCTGACTCTGCAGACATGGATCGGGACTATCCTCGCTTGGGTGTTTTTACCCGGCGGGTGAAGATTCCGGCTAAAAGCATGGCTGAACAGGCCACGCCCAAAGCGGACAGGGCCAAATAACCCGGATGCTCAGCCAACTTGGGCAGGCAGCTGACGGCCCCGATTACCAAGGCGGCTGCACATATCAGTGGCAGAAAAAAAACCAGCAGCACCCGGCCAAGCGGAAGCGGCTCGTCAGACGCCGAGCCCTGATTCAATTGCTCCATTACCTCGGCACAATGCCCACAGGAGCCCTGCATTGTAGCGGAGGGACAGACCCCCTGGTCCGGACGATCAAGCTTGTCAGTCTCAAGCACTGCCATAAGAACCAATTACCACCATCTATAAGCTGCATAACCACAAAGTCGCGATAGTGTACCGCTGGGCGAGCGTTAAGCCAAGAGAAAAACCCGACTTCTAACGTCCTATCGAGCCGTAGATACCAATCGGCACAGCCCAAGCGTTGTTGACTGGCGGGGGCTTCTGTGGGATACTATGAATAAAGAAGGCACAAAGGGGCAAAGGCACATAGGCACAAAGCGGATAAAGAAAGGCACAGATCATTAGTTATCAGTCATTAGCTATTAGCTATTTGTTATTGTCAAGAGACCAAATACAGATGAAGAAAGGCACACAGAAAGGCTTGAGGCTTGAGGCGGAAAGTGATTGGGAATTTGTAATGAATCGAGGAGTACTGGAAATATGATCAAGGCAGTGGATCTTCGTCGGGGGATAGCCGTCAGATATCGGGATGATCTGTGGACCGTGGTGGATTCCCAGCACGTGGCCAAGGGAAATAAACGCTCGCTTATGCAGGTCAAACTCAAGAACCTCTCCAGCGGGACGATCATCGACGAGCGCTTTCGGGTGTCCGACAGCCTCGAAGACGTCTTCGTAGATAAGCGGCAGATGGAATATTCCTACAGCAGTGCCCAGGGCCATTTCTGCATGGACAGCCAGACCTATGAGCAGGTGCCCATTGGGCTGGAGGTAATCGGCGATGGAGTGGGATACCTGGTGAGTGGCACGGCTCTGGAAGTGCATTTTTTTGACGGCAAGGCTGTGTTGGCCATTTTGCCCAATACCGTGGACCTGAAAGTGGTTGAAGCTCCCCCGGTGGTCAAAGGGGCCACGGCTACGAATCAGAACAAGACGGCCACACTGGAGACAGGTATCAAAGTCCAGGTGCCGCCTTTTGTAGGAGTCGGCGAAACAGTACGGGTCGATACCCGCTCAGGCGAATACGTGGAACGGGTTCGCTAGAGGCTCGCGAACAAACATATGGCCCTGCTATCGTTATCCAATGTATTTACGAAGGTTGTTGGCTCGCGCAATCAGCGTTTGCTCAAGGGCTATCAGAAGATCGTAGATCAAATCTCCGCTCTGGAAGGGCAATTCCGTCAACTCTCCGACGAGCAGCTACGGGGCAAGACGGACGAGTTTCGGCGGCGGCTGGGGCAAGGTGAATCCGTCGAGGATATTCTGCACGAAGCGAGTGCGGCCATGCGCGAAGCTTCCCGGCGAGGGCGAGATCACCGGCAGTTCGATGTGCAGCTCAGCGCCGGGCTGGTCCTGCACGAGGGCAAGATAGCCGAGGAAGCCACTGGTGAAGGAAAAACCATTGCCTGCTATCCGGCTATTTACCTGGCCTTTCTGCTGGGTAAAAAGGTGCACGTGGTTACGGTCAACGATTACTTGGTAGAGCGGGACCGAGATTTTGCGGCTCCGATCTTTGAGCTGCTGGGCATAAGCGTGGGGGCCATCCAGGCCGGCATGGACGCTTCGGAAGCCCTGGAGCGCAAAGCCCAGTACGACTGCGACGTTACCTACGGGACCAACAGCGAGTTCGGTTTCGATTATCTGCGGGACAATATGAAGATATCGGCCGAGGCTCAGGTGCAGGGCCGCCTGGACTTCGTGATCATCGACGAAGTGGATTCGATACTGATAGACGAGGCCCGGACGCCCTTGATTATTTCCGGTCCGGCCTACGACGACGTGCGCGTCTATCGCTCGGCTGACGAGGTAACCCAGCATCTGATATCATTGCAGGATGCAGCTATTAGAGATTGCCAGCGGAAGGTCAAGAACATAACCGAAGCTTCCGGGCCCACGGCCGCTGCCCTTTTGAAATTCAAACACCATCCGCGCCTGCTCAACGAGGAAGAAGCCGAGCTCATCGGGCTGCAGCAGTATGTGATAGTCGAAAAAGACAGGCACTCAGCCAAGATGAGCGACGAGGGGCAGCGTGCGGCCGAAGAACGCATCGGCTCAGGACCGTTCAGCCAGGCGTCCCA
>DAOVKO010000078.1 GCA_030631725.1 Actinomycetes bacterium
AGACGGATATTATCCAGGGCGAACGCCGTTTCCTTGCTCTTGGCAATCAGGTCCTGCACGGCCTTGGTGAAATTTCCATCCACATAGCTTCGCAGCTTTTGGACCCCCAGCGACTCCAGGGCCGTACTCGGCTTGCCTTGGACCCATCCCTTGTGAGCTCCGAAGAAGTCCTTGATCTGTCCCCATTGTCCGCTCGTCATCCTGTCCCCCGCCTCTTTCACCACCACCGGCACCAGCTCTTTGCCAAAGCGCTCCAGGGCCCGAACATAATAGGGATTGATCTGCTCGCCCAAGTCGAGCACATCTGTCACTCTGGGCTTGGCCAGCGGCGCCTTTCGCAGAACTTCCTCAATCACTCCCGGTTCGTCCAGGTCCAGCTCTTGCAGCTCGGCCGCCGTCCAGCCCATCTGTTCGCCGAACTTCTCCCCCAGCGCCAGAACCGTGCACTGAGCGAAGTACTGCTCGATCTTCTCTGCCATCGAGGCCAGGATTGCATACTTCTGGGCCGTCTGGGCCCCAAGCGGCATTACCTCGGTCTGGGCTTTGCCGGGGGGAATCTCTCCCTGCTGATGCCATTTCAGAAAAGCTTCCGCTTGCTTGACGAACTCATCCAGCTTGCCCTGATCAACGCCCAGAGCCCCTCCGGGATGCTCCACCCCGCCTACCGTCGCTATGACCTCGCTGATAAACTCGCGTACTTGGGCATCCTCGGCAGCTTCGGGCAGAATGACCCCAGCCTCACTCACCGACTGCGATTCCACCTGGGCCTTTATCTGCCGGATATCTTCCAGGGTGATTTCTTCAGCGTCTGGCCGTCCCAGCCTCCTGAGCATCTTGGCGGCCGCCTCGTGAATCTTTTTGCCTTCTGGGTTGTCGCAGTTGACAGCCCCCAGCCGCAATCTCTCGCTGGCCTGCGTTATCCCCTCGTGATCGCCCAAGACCTCCAAAAGCCAGCCGATCCCGTTTCTCACTTCCTGGCAGATAATCCGCCCGTTCTTATCTGTGTCCATCAGGCTCAGGAACGTCCTGTCGCAGTTGATGGCGTTTATCGGCGCGTTGGTCGCCACCCAGTGGGCTTGGTCCAGTTCCAGAACTGCCATCAGTTCAGCAGCCGTTGCTATGTGCAGGTGGTACGATTGGCCGTACCGCCGAAAAGTCATTTGTTTGCCTGATTCCATTGCATTTACCCTTTCCCAGTTGGCCTGTTGAACTCGGCTCGCCGGTCGCACCCCGTTCCATACCATACCGCCAATGACTGCCGAAATCACGAAAATAAGAGCCCCACAAACCCCGCCCAATTGCTTTCTGCAGCTAACACCGCTATCCTCTCATTATAGGCAAGTGCGTCTCCGAAATCGGTGTTCTCATGGCCGCAAAGACCTTCAATCTCTTTGTCTACGGTACTTTCATGGACCGCCGGCTCTTCCGCTGGGTCACTGGCCGAGATTATGCCCTTACCAGCCAGCCTCAGGCCGCCACGAGCGCTCTGCGAGCCAGAGAGGCCATCCTCGCCAGCCATCGAAAAATCTCCCCCGACGGTATGTATCTCTACGCCATCCCTCAACGCAGACATCGTATCAGCGGATATCTCATCTACGCTCTGCCCAACGAGTTGCTCGAATTGCTCGACCACTACGAGGGCAAACGCTATATTCGCACCAAGGTCAGAGTCCACCAGGAAGCCCATCGCATCCGGGCCTTCACCTTCTTGGCCAACGAAAAAGCCCTTCGCCGGGACTTTGGCGACCGCTTTCGCATAAATCTTAAACACGAGCACCTCATTACCAAGCGGGTCGAGGCCTTTCTTGCCGAACGAGCTGCCAAGTCCGCCGACTCCGCCCTCTTGCCTCGCTATCGTGTCGCTTCCGAGGAAGAGCTCCGCGGACAAACCATCCGCGATCTCATCCGGGCTCGGCTCGAAAGCGGTTCGCTGGCTGACTATTTCCTCAAACGTGAACTCTCCAGACCACTGGCCTCGATCCGAGATTTGTCCAAAGACCCCTTGGCTCAGCCTTATATCAGAAACTATCTGGACCTAGTTGTCCGCCAAGTCCTTTTTAACCAGACCGAGCAAAAGTTTCTCGAACAGTTCCGCTTCGACTTGGATCATATGGGCTTGTCCTTGCGGTTTTACGAGCACACCACTTCGTCCATGGCCGCCCTGACCATGCTCAACCGCCGCAAGAGTCTCCTCGATAAGCTGGTGCATGAGCTACTCAATGATTTCAACCCCAACCGACATGACCTGCTCCACATCGTAGCCTGGGCCATTCATGCTGCCGAGTCTCTCTACGATTCCAAAATGGCCAACGGAATCTTCCGCTGGATACGCGAGAATCTCGAAGGCGGATTGCTCCCCCTTGGCGCCGAGTTGGAGTTTTCCAACGTCGGCCACGCTGTGATCGCCGACTACGACACCGGTCCCGGCACCAAAGACCAGGCCTTTGATGGCTTCCGCTATTTCCGCGATTTCGCCCTGCCCGCCCTGACCTGGAAGTTGGGCGGCCACATCGACGACCATCAAGCCCACGGATCCGAGAAGTGCCTTCGTGGATTCCTGGAGTTCTCTCCCGGGGCCTTCTCCACCGAGCCCAAGCTCTCCGTCCCTGCTACCAAGGACCCTTGGCTCTTGGCCCAGCTCATTCGCGAAGTGGTCCGCTTTTACCCCGTCAAGCCTCACAGTCTGCACCTCTCCATACAATTACTCCGTCATCACAAAGACCCCCAGGGAATTCTGCCCTTGGATTTCGCCAAATGTCTGCTCGCTCTTGGCGGCGACCCCCAGCCCGCAGCCGACTCCCGCCCGACCATTAGCCGCATGACGGATGACGAAATCGGCTCGCCCGAGCACAAGGACGGTTTGATTTTTGCGCGCACCGCCCGCCGTCGGGCCACCACCGGGGACCGCCAGGAAGAGCCCACCCTCCTGCGACCGGCTAGACCGGCCGTCGTCCAGCAGTTCAAGTTCATTCGTCTTGGCGAGAACATCAACTACGAAACCCTCATATTGGCACTGAAGGGTTTGCAGTTGGCCCTGGACCTGGGCGATTATCTTACCCCCGAGCAGCTCGAGCAGCGTCCGCACCTTCTCGAACAGTTGCATGAGCTTGTTGCCTGGTCGCGCAAACCAGAGCCTATCCCCCCAAATGTTGTCGGCCGCTTTTGTGCTGTCATCTTTGAGGGGCTCAGCAGGGAACGCCGCTCCCGCTTAGCACACAAGAATACCTACGTCCAGTGGGCTCTCGACCGCCTCGCCCATCAGATTGCTGAATTCAATCAGCAACTAAGCGAATAGTTCCTCTTGCGACTTATGAAACTTTATTTGTTCCCCCGCCGCCACAAACGACAAGTGGAAGAGCCGCCGGCTTTAGCCGCCGACAGCCCTTCCACTTGCTGATTGTTAGCCTGACTCTTCGGTTACCAGGGCAGATCTTCTTCCTGACCGGTCAAGTGTGTGAAGCGTTTTTGAATCATGGCCTCGCGATTCCGCTCGCGTTTTTCCAGTTGTTCGCGCAGCTTCTCCAGTTGCCTTTCCAGCCGCTGGACTTGTTTGGCCTGCGTTTGAACCTTCAGCTCAAAGGCCTCTGTAAGAGTTTTCCGAAGTTTCTCGCCCAGCTCTTCCTTGTCCGGACCTTTGGCTTGCCGGTATCGTTTGGCCAGGGCTTGGCTCTGCTGTTCGAGCTTGCGGATCTCCGCGCTCTCGGGTGAAGCCCGACGTCCAGACCCCCAGCGTGGGCCCATTCCCGGCCCCGGCGGGGGCATCGGCTCACCTGGCCGCCGCCTGCCCGCCTGCGGCGTCGGCCTACCTGGCTCCCGGCGAGGCCTCATCCTATCCGGACGGCCTGGCCCCTGTTCGCGAATCTGCCTGATCCGCCGCCGAAAGGCCTCGGGGTCTTCCTTGGCCAATTTCCTCAGCTCCTGCCGTAATTGTGGGTTTTCCCGAAGCTGCTCGGCCATGGCCCCGAAGCGTTCCCTCATCTTCTCGCGCTGCTCGGGGCTTAGTTCCTTGCCTCTCTGACGCATCCTGTCCCTCATCCCCGGCCATCGACGCTCTTGTTCTGGAACCTCCACACCTTCGATGCTCCTTACCCTTACCAGGACCAAGGCCCCCTTGTCTGTCTTTCGGCAGAGCAGTTGGGCCTTTAGCCCCAATCCGCGAGCCAACAACTCCCGCAGTTTGGGCTTAGCCGAGGTCTGTACCTTCACATACTTGGCCTTAGTTTTCTTGTCTTTTGACGGTGCCCCCGTGGCAATTGTCACCGTGTTTATGGACAGGGACACAATCTTGCCTCCAACCTGCTCCAGCTTCATGCCACCTCTACCAGGGGCGTCCTTTTGCTGGCGGCGCCGCTGCGGCTGCCTGCCCTGCTCGGCCCAGGCCAGACTCGGAACAACCAGCACAACCAACAATAGACTCGCTATTAGCTTTTTCATGTTCTTGCTCCTTTCACATAAAACTCAATCCACTCGGCCATTTTCTCCGCCCGGGCTTATGTCATCCTGAGTTTCCCACCCGCACGATTAGACCCTTGTTCATCGGGCCCGCTCTTGCTTGGCTCGATTGGCCCGAAGTCGCCCTCAATCTCCTGCGATAGTTCCTCTATCTGATAAGCCACATCCTCAATCGCCGCCGTCAAAATATCCTCCTCTGTCTGGGCAAAATCTTCCCCGCGGCCCTCGGGCTCGCTTATCAAGACCAGGACCAGCGCATCGACATAATCGTCATCGCTGAGCAGCGACTCTGTCGCTTCCACTCGCTCAGCGCCAAGTCCCCCGGGCCCCGGCGACTTGTTTAGTGTGTTCAGCCACAAGATACCAACCCCCACGACCAGCACGATTGACGCCGCTACTGCCAGCACTCTCTGCGTCCGAAACCGCACTGCCCTGGGCCGACTTTCGTCGGCCTCAGCCAGCCGACCGCTTACACGCCGGGCCACTTCCTCCGGCAGCTCTTCAATCTCTATGCCCTGCATGGACTGCACCAACGGCCCCAGGCTCTCCACTTGCCCCCTGCACGCCGGGCATTCCTCCACATGCCGGACGAAGGCCACACGCTCGCTCTGCTCCATTTCTCCCCAAAGATACAACAAGCATTCGTGTTCGCGTTCACAGTCCATTTTCTGTTCTTCCTATCTTGGCCAGATTTGGATCCCGACCCAGCCGCTTGAGCCCCTGGTGCATTCTCCCCAGGGCTGTGTTTAGCGGTATGCCCAGCGTCTGGCTGATTTGGCGAAAGGTCAAACCCCCATATATTTTCAGCATGACCACTTCCTTTTGTTCAGCAGAAAGCCTCTCGATGGCCTCCGCTATAATTGCTTGCCGTTCTTGCTTCTCGCTCAGAACCGTTGGCAGCGGATCAGCCGAGGCCAGCTGCTCGGGCAAGCTCACCGGCTTTGCCGACTTCGCCCTGCCTCGCAGGACATCGACGCAAAGCCGGCGAGCTATACTAAACACCCAGGCTCTGATACTGCCCCGCCCATTATATTGCTCCTTGTTTTTGCATACCCGCAAGAACGTTTCGCTCAAAACTTCCTCGGCCTCCGCTGCCTTTCCCAGCACACTCATCGCATAGCCATACACAGACGCTCCGAGAGTCCTGAACAGCTCAGCCGGATCACACGATGCAGGGTCCGGATTGTTATTGGACGTCTTATTCACCATCCGGCCTCACATCCACTAACATAGACGCAGCAGAAGCTGCAAATATTGTATCAAAATGCATCCGCCGGAAACCCCCACGAAGTTTCTACTATAACATAGTGCCACTAAATGACTTATGTCTATAATTAGGTCTCGACTCTGCCCAGTTCGCCCAGCAGATACGCCGCTGCCAGCTGACCCTTATGATAGTCTTCGAGTCGGAACTTCTCATTAGGCCCATGAGCGTTGTCGTCTGGCTGCGAGAACCCCATGAGTAATATCTCCTTGCTCACTTGCTCAGCCAGCAGGCTCACGATTGGGATGCTGCCTCCAGTTCGTACGAAGGACACCGGTGACGAAAAACCCTTTTCCACAGCCCGCTTGGCCGCCCGGATACCTGCCCCGGACTTTTCGACCAGCACCGCCTTAGCCAAACCGTGCTCGATAAACTCCACGCTCACGCCGGCCCCGGCCCGCTCCCGGAAGTACTTTTTGAACGACTCCGCTATCGCTTTCGGGTTCTGCCTGTCCACCAGACGCATGGATATCTTAGCCGACGCCTTGGCCGGAATTATCGTCTTGGCTCCAGGCTCGATATAGCCGGCCACCAAACCATTGACATCGAGTGTCGGCCGAGCCCACATCCGCTCCCGATTCGAGTATCCCTCCTCTCCACTCAACGCTTCGACTCCGATTGTCTTTCTAATCTTGTCATCTTCACAGCCCAACTCTGCCAGGGCCTCGCGCTCTTGGGCATCGATTGGCTTGACCCCCTCGTAAAAACCTTCCAGCATTACGTGTCCCTGCTCGTCATGCAGGCCGCCGATAAGCCTGCTCAGCACGTTGGCCGGATTGGCCACCGCCCCGCCGTATTGACCCGAATGCAGGTCCTGGGCGGGACCGCTGAGGATTACCTCTATATACACCAGCCCCCGCAGGCCGTAGGTAATCGCCGGAGCGTCCGGGCCTAACTGCGAGCTGTCGGATATCACCACGTAGTCCGCCCCCAGCCGGGCCTTATCCGACCGCAGCAGCTTGGCCAGACTATCGCCGCTGACCTCTTCCTCCCCTTCCACCACAAACTTCACATTCACCGGCAGATCACCCTTCGTGGCCATCCAGGCTTGCACGGCTGCCACGTGGCACATCAATTGCCCCTTATCGTCGCTGGCCCCGCGGGCAAAAATAGCCCCATTGCGGATGCTCGGCTCAAACGGTTCGCTTTCCCACTCATCCAGCGGATCCGGCGGTTGCACGTCGTAGTGACCGTAGATCAGCACCGTGGGCTTGCCCGCCTGAGGTTCGCTCTGAGCGAACACAATCGGATGCCTCTCTGTCCGGATTATCTCCGCTGCCAGACCCATTTGGCCCAGTCGCGACTGCAGCCATTGCCCTGCCCGAACCATATCATCTCCGTGCTCCTTTTGCGTGCTTATCGACGGAATCCGCAGCAGCTCGAAGAGTTCCTGCCTGGCCTGCTCCTGCTTGGCATTTAGATAATCAATCACCTTGGACATGAAGCGACCTCCAAGCCCCACATTATCAAAGGCATATTCGACCAACTTTATCTGTTTACTTCGGGTTGTTGAATAAGAAGTCGCACCTCAGTCCAGAAAATCAGGCTTTTGCGGATGATCACCGTGCAGAGTTCTCTGTTCTTTTGGAAGGTCAGCCAATAGACCCCGCGAATGTCATTGTCCGTGAGTAATTGCCAACGGTTCAACGGCATTTGGTCCTGGTAAAAGCGGCGTACCCGACGAATATCCACCTGGCCCGTGTAGGTGTAGTCGATCGTTCTGGTGCCGGCCCCCTCGTAGCTGTAAGACGCACTTTTCTTAATCTTCATCTTGGCCGGAACCGGCAGGTCAGGCACCGCTGTAATCTTGTGCCGGGCAAGTGGAGCCTGATCGGCAGGCGCACCGGCCACTTGGCTGTCAAGAGGTTCCGTCGAAGCTTTTGGGGCACACCCCGCCACAAACCCCATCAGAACCACCCCTATAACCGCCGGAATGAATCGCTGCTGAACCTTTAGGAAATTATTCATTTGCCGCTCCCTTTTGTCTACTCGACCGTCAATCAGCAAATCCCTTTGCACAACCAGGTCGCCACTATGTTCAGTCATTGGCCCCTTATTGTCAAGCAATCGTCAGCCCCCCATAGCTTTGATTTTGACGCTTGAGCCGCCGGCCTGCCCAGCGTAGAATCTCGCCTATGACTGATACATCCATACAGCAGACCGAAGGTTTCCTCTCCACTATAGACCCGGACCAGCCCATCGACAACTTCCTCAGCACCGAGTGGCTGCTGACCAACGGCACCGGCTCCTATAGCTCCGGAACGATTGGGGGAATCAATACCCGCCGTTATCACGGCCTGTTGATAGCCGCTGCCAGACCCCCGTTGGCCAGGATAAACATGCTCGCCGGACTCGGAGAAACTCTCACTATTGCCGCTGAATCTTTCGAACTCTTCGCCTGGGAATTTGCCGACTGCTTTCATCCCCGTGGCTTCAATTATTTGCGCTGTGTGCAGGTCGATTCAGCCGTCCGCATGCTCTACCAGATTGACCAGGTTCGGATCGAAAAAACCATTTCCCTGCTACCCGGCCAAGATACTCTCGAAGTCCGCTACCGTATCGAACCCGGACAATCACCTTGGCAGTTGGCCTTGCGCCCCTTTGTCGCTCTGCGCGATTTTCACTCTCTACGCAGCTTCTTCATTGATGATCAAATGATAGTCGAAGGTACCGGTGAGCAGATTTCAGTGCACGACCGTCTGGCCGATACTCCCACACTGTATATGCGCTCACCCGGCAGCAAATTCCAGCTCTTGCCCCACTGGTGGTACAAATTTCACTACCGCAAAGAAGCCCAGCGAGGTCAGGATTGTTTTGAGGACCTTTTCGTTCCCGGTGATTTCGTTGTTTCTGGCTCCGCCGACGCTGAGGTCGTCTTTATCGCTTCGTTGGACAAGCACCCCGATGCAGAGCTGGGCGAAAAGTCCGACCAAACCTCAGATCAGCACGTATCAGCCGACGAGCCCGCCGTCCGACGCCTGTTCCAATCCGCCAATGCTTTCATAGCCCGCCGTTCGCTAGCCGACCAAAGCCCACGGGCCACCATCTTGGCTGGTTTCCATTGGTTCGGAGACTGGGGCCGAGACGCCTTCATATCCCTGCCAGGCCTATTGTTGCTCAATCGGCGATTCGCTCTGGCTAGGGAGGTCTTCGAAACCTTCGCCGCCGCCTTGAGCGAAGGGATGATCCCCAATTGCTTCGATGACTACGACTCCAAACCAGCCTACAACAGCGTCGATGCTTCCCTGTGGTTTGTGCACGCTGCCGATTTATACCTCCAGGCCACCAATGACGCTGACACCTGGCAGAAGCTGCTCGCACCGGCCGTCTGCAAAATACTCGACGCCTACGAAGTGGGAACTCGCTTTGGAATTCACGCCGACAAACGCGGCTTAATTGTCTGCGGAGACCAGAATACCCAGCTTACCTGGATGGATAC
>DAOVKO010000128.1 GCA_030631725.1 Actinomycetes bacterium
GGATCCTCCGCGGTGATAATCTTCACGTCAGGACGGTTCAGAGTATTCAAAGCGGCATAAAGGGTTGTGGTCTTGCCCGACCCGGTGGGGCCGGTAACCAGGAATATCCCGTTGGGACGGCGGATAATCCGGTTAAAACGCTCGTGGTCATCAGGCTCGAAGCCCAGGGCCTCGATGCCCAGTTGGGCCGTCTCGGGACGCAAAATACGAAGTACTACGCTTTCGCCGTGATAGCCGGGCAGCGCCGAAACGCGGAAGTCTATCTCCTCGGCCCCGACAGTGAGTTTGATTCGCCCGTCCTGGGGCAGCCGTTTGGTCGCTATATCCATGCCCGACATGATCTTTAGGCGGCTGATAACCGAGTTCTGCATCCGTTTGGGAATACTCTCCCGCTCCAGACAGACTCCATCGATGCGATAGCGAACCCGCACCCTGTCAGCCATCGGTTCAATGTGAATATCGGACGACCGCGACTGCACCCCCGAGCTGATAATAGCTGTCACCAGTTTGACAATGGGTGCAGACGACTCATCCTCGCCCATCCCCAGCCGCCCCGCAGACTGTATGTCAGCCCCCATCAGTGTTTCGCTCATCTGCGTGCCCATTTGGGTCAGGTCCGAAATCGTCCCGTCCAGGGTATCCTTTTGCTGATCCTGAAAGTGGGCCTGGACCACCGCTTTGACCTTGGAGAGCGCTGCCAGGGAGCATTCCAGGTCAACATTCAGCCTAAACCTCAGCGAATCAAGGGTTTCCAGGTCCAGGGGGTCTGTGATAATCACCTTAAGGTTGCTGTCACGCCGTTCCACAGGAAGGACGAAATGGCGTCTGATGATATCCTCCGGTATCAGCGAAATGGCTGACGGGTCGATCGGATGGCGTTCCAGGTCGCGATATTCCATGTCGAACTGGCTGGCCAGGGCCTTGGCAACATCGTCCTCCGAAACGCTCCCCAGGGCCACCAGGGCCTCTCCCAGTCGCATCTGATTACGCGAGGCGTACTCCAGACCCACCGTTATCGCTGAAGGCTCTACCAGCCCCCAGTCGACGAGAATCTCTCCTAAACGTTTCTTGCTCTTAGCCATAGGTGCTCTTTTTCTTTGCCAGACAGCTCTGGGCCTCGGCAAGTGCCGCTAAAACAAAAGCTTGCAGGCGCCTAATCCTTGCGGCCAATCTCCGGCTCCAGCGGCCTGAAAACTGCCCTGCTGCTTGCCAAAACCGTGCCAAAAGACCTACTTCGGTTCACGGGATTGGCCCCCTTAAGCATACACGCTTTTGCCCTACTGGTCAAGACCGAGCCCTCCCCGGCTGCTCCGCCATAGAGCTCTGCCCGTTCGCAAGGTCAGAAGTTGGGCAGGCCCAGGTCTGAATCATCGCGAAAGGCAGCCAAAGTATTTAGAGGCCCTAATGCTTTGTTGAAAGCCTACATTCCCGCTAAGGCGGTGATAAGCCCGTTCCCTGCTCCCTGCCTTCGCAGGGACAAGCTTCGCGGGAATGAGAATGTCCCGGGACGTTAGTCACGAGTTTTGTTAGAGTGCTTTAGCTAGAGTAGTGTTTGATGATTAGAGCCGCGTTGTGTCCGCCGAAACCGAACGAGTTAGTCATCCCTATTTTCACCTTTTTCTGACGGGCCGTCAAAGGCACGTAGTCCAGGTCACATTTGGGATCCGGCGTTTCCAGGTTAATAGTCGGCGGTATGACTCCCCGCTGCAGCGTCAGAGCAAGGGCTACCATTTCAACCCCCCCCGAGGCCCCAAGTAAATGCCCAAGTTGGCTCTTGGTCGAGCTGATTGCCAGTTTATAGGCCGATCGCCCGAAGACGTTTTTAATAGCAATGGTTTCAGCGGCATCTCCAGCCTGAGTGGCTGTGCCGTGGGCATTGATGTAGTCTATTTGATCGGGGTTCAGCTTCGCTTCACAAAGAGCCAAACGCATAGCCTGTGAAGCTCCCAGGCCTTCGGGGTCCGGCGCTGTTATATGGTATCCGTCACCGCTCATCCCGTAGCCGATTACCTCGGCATGGATCTTGCTTCCACGCCGCTTGGCATGTTCGAGTTCCTCGAATATTACGATACCTGCCCCCTCTGAGAGCACAAATCCGTCCCGATCCAAATCAAAAGGTCGGCTGGCACGGGTCGGTTCGTTATTCCGACAAGACAGGGCCTTTAGGGCACAGAAGCTCGCCAAACCGATTTCCGTCAAGGCGGCTTCTGCACCACCGGTAATCATCACATCTGCTTCATCTCGCTGGATCACCCGCAAGGCGTCCCCCATGGCATTGGCCCCCGAAGCGCAGGCCGTCGCCGTTGCCGAGTTTGGTCCCTTAATCCCGTATTCTATCGAGATATTTCCGGCGCTGGCGTTGACCATTAGCCGAGGCACGGTAAAGGGTGAAACCCGCTTGGGGCCGTATTTCATCAGACGCCTGTGCTGGGTTTCCAATTCTTCGAGCCCCCCGATCCCTGAGCCCACGATCACCCCGGCCCGAAAGAGGTCGTCCTTTGAGAAATCCACCCCCGAATCCTCGACTGCCTCACGAGCTGCTACCAAGGCGAACTGGGTTACTCGATCGACCCTCCTGGCCTGCTTGGCGCCCAGGTACTTCGTCGGCTCGAAGTCGGTCAATTCTCCGCCTATATGGCAGGAGTATCTTTCGGCCTCAAATCGCCGCACCGGCACAATGCCGCTACGACCTGCACAGAGCCCCTCCCACAGGGTCTCGACCGTTCTCCCCAGGGAACTGATCGCCCCGAGACCCGTGATTACCACTCGACGACTCGACATGGATTAGGGATCCCCTACTTCTCTTTGCAGTGTTCCGCGATGTAGTCTACGGTTTGGCCGATGGTGCGGATTTTCTCCGCCTCCTCGTCTGGGATACTCATTTCGAACTCGTCTTCGAATTCCATGACCAGTTCTACGGTATCCAGCGAATCGGCGTTCAGGTCATCCACAAACGATGTGTCCCGAGCCAGCTCAGACTTATCAATCCCCATCTGTTCGCTGACGATTTGATATACCTTTTCTTCGATTTCTGTTTCTGTAGGCACTATCCATCTCCTTGTCGCAGCTAAAAGTCCACTTTTTCAGATCAGTCTATTCCTCAGACGGCTATTTCTAAGGCCCGACAATATAACCTTCGCCTTGAGGGCCTGCAACTGTTTTCTCACAACAATTACATCCGCAATCCCCCGTCCACTATCAGCACCTGCCCAGTGATGTAGCTGGCCTCCTCGCTGGCCAAAAAGGCCACTACTGAGGCCACCTCCTCAGCCTCCCCCAAACGCCTCAGGGCTATCAATGGTTTGACCGCTTCGGTCAGGCGTTCCGGAAGGGCCCGAGTCATTTCCGTGTCTATAAACCCCGGTGCCACCGCATTTACTGTAATGTTCTTCCGACCAAGCTCCTTTGCCGCCGTCTTCGTAAGACCGATAACTCCAGCCTTGCTGGCCGCGTAATTCGCTTGCCCGGGATTGCCCATCACCCCTGAAACGCTGGCCAAATTCACAATCCGTCCGTAGCGGCAGCGCAGCATCTTCCTGGCCACGGCTTGAATACCTATGAAAATTCCCTTCAGGTTCACGTTGATGACCTGGTCCCATTGCTCCTCATCCATGGTCAGCAAAAGCCCGTCGCGCGTTATCCCCGCATTATTGACCATTATATCCACTTTGCCGAATTCTTCGACCACCGCTTCGACCATTTCCTTCATAGCCTCAGCGTCGGTTACGTTGGTCGATTTGCCAACTGCCTTGACTCCAGTGTCCTTCAGGTCCTTGACCGTTTGGGCCAATTCCTCTTTCAGGATGTCAACTCCCACGATGTCAGCGCCGCGACCGGCAAGTTTCAGGCATATTTCCCGGCCAATGCCTCGGGCCGCCCCCGTCACAATAGCCACTCGACCTTTCATATCTTGCTCCTATATCTTGTCAAATCCACTTGGATCGTTAATGCTTTTCACTTTGATATTTCGGCTAATCCTCCGCCCCAAGCCCGCCAGCACTTTACCCGGCCCGATCTCGTAGTATTCTTCGATACCGTCGCCCATCATTGTTTCCATGCATTCTTGCCAACGTATCGGGTTATCCACCTGCTTGGCGAGCTTCTGGCGTACTTCTTCGCTGTTACGGTAATACCGGCCCGATACGTTACAGGCCACCGGGATTTGTGGTTCTTTCAGGTTGACTTCTGCCAGCGCTTCGGCCAAACGTTCCCTCGCCGGGCTCATTAATTTGCTGTGAAAAGCCCCGGCTACCCGCAGCTCAATAGTTGCGATCTGCTGCTGTTGGGCCAGTTCCGCCAAACGCCCGCAGGCCGCCTTGGTCCCTGAGGCCACTATTTGCCCCGGACAGTTGTAGTTAGCTGGCCATAACACCTCACCGTTGCCGGCCTGTCTGCAAAGATCCTCTACCGTCTGTTCGTCGGCTCCTCGCAGCACTACCATCGTGCCCGGGTTCGCCTGGGCCGCTGCCTGCATGTACTGCCCACGCTTCTGAACCAGCTTGATTGCTTCGTCGAAGTCCAGGACACCTGCCACACACAGGGCCGTATACTCGCCCAGGCTCAGCCCCCCCGTAGCGGCAATGACCTCGCCCGTCAAGGCCCCACTTTCCTCGCCCGCCCGAAGCAAGGCCATACTCGTCGTCAGCATAGCCACTTGGCTGACGTCCGTGGCATTGAGCCGATCAGCCGGGCCCTTGAAACACACCTCCGCCAGGTCAATTCCGCTCAGATCACTAGCTTGCTCGAAAACTTCCCGGGCACAACCATACCCCTGGTACACATCTTGGCCCATCCCCACTTCTTGGGCACCTTGGCCCGGAAATATATAACCTACTTTCTCAGCCATGTTACATCATGCTCTGGGCCAATTCTTGCCAGTCGTTTCCACCCTTAAATCCGCGATCTTCCGTGTCAGGGCGGACTATAATTTCACCACAGCCGAGCCCCAGGTAAGTCCTCCGCCGAAAGCGACCATAATAATCGTATCCCCCGCCACCAGCTTACCTTCTCTCCGGGCCTCATCCAGAGCTATGGGAACCGACGCCGAGGATGTATTCCCGCAACGATCTATGTTGATGTACACCTTCTCCGCCGGAAAGCCCAGTTTTCCCATAGCCGAGTCGATAATTCGTCGATTCACCTGGTGGGGCACCACCATCTTCACATCATCCACTGACAAATCGCACTTCTTCATGGCATCCACTATCAGTTCCTGCATCGAGTTCACTGCAAACTTGTATATTGCTCGGCCCTGAATTTTCATGTATTGCATCCGCTTGTCCAGCACCTCTTGGCTGGCCGGATATCGTGAACCGCATCCCGGCAATTGCAGCATATCCCATTTATGCCCGTCCGATTTCAAGTTCGTATAGATAATCCCTTCCTGCCGGTCGTTGCTAGCCTTCAGCACGGCAGTACCAGCCCCGTCACCGAACAGGATGCAAGTGGTCCGGTCTTGGTAATCGGTGATCCGGCTCAGCGTTTCGCTGCCCACCAGCAGTACATGCTCGTACCGCCCGCTCTCGATGAACATTTTGCTTATCTCTAGACCATAGATAAACCCGCTGCACGCTGCGGCGATGTCAAATGCTGCTGCCTGCTCTGCCCCCAGCTTATCCTGGATAAAACACGCCGTTGCCGGCAAAGGCATCTCCGGGGTAATTGTTGCACAGATTATGGCATCGATTTGTTCAGCCCTGACCCCCGCATCTTCCAAAGCCCTTTCTGATGCCGTTACGGCCATGCTCGCCGTCGTTTCCCCTTCCCCGGCAATGTGGCGCTCTTTGATACCGGTCCGAACCGTGATCCATTCGTCCGAGGTATCAACCAGTTTCATCAGATCAAAATTCGAAAGTACCTTTTCGGGTATATAGCTTCCCGTCCCGGCTATGGCCGCACCCGGTTTGTCCGTCATATCTACTACCTGTTTATTTGTTGAGTCGTTCGACTATTTGTTCGTTCAAGTGGTCGTAGGCCAGGTCCCGTGCCACCCGGATCGCATTCTTCACCGCCTGACGATTGCTCGAACCGTGGCATTTGATGCTCAGTTTCTGCAGGCCCAGCAGCGGGGCACCACCATACTCCGAATGGTCGTAACTGCACTGTATGCCACGCGTTATGGGAATAAGAGCCGCGGCCGTCTCCGGTATCTGCTCCCGGGCTATTGCTTGTACGGTTTCCATCAGATTACCTACTAGAGCTTCCACAACCTTCAGCAGAACATTGCCCACGAAGCCTTCGCAGATCATCACCTCGCAGACCCCCCCGAAAATGTCCCGTCCTTCAATATTGCCCACGAAGTTCATCTTCTCATCTGCTTTACACAGCTCATGGGCTTCCCGCAC